>CAMWHJ010000053.1 GCA_947174015.1 uncultured Lachnospiraceae bacterium
TTGCCTTTTCCAGTTCTTTTTCTTGGTCTGATATTTTCTGCTCCAGCTTTCCTAATTCTGTGGAACTCTGGCGGCTCTCTTCTTCCAAATTTTCTAAGACTTGATTATAATGTTGGATTTGCTGCTTTGTTTTATTGACCGCCGCCTGTTGATTCAGTATAGTGGTTCTTAACTTCTCCGCACCTTCTGAATCTTCACCCTCTGCTTCTGCCACAGCTTCATATTTTTTCTGCAATTCTTCAAGGATTTTCTGCTCCTGTTCTTCTTTTTTGCTCAACTGGACTAACTTGGCACTTACTCCTTCGGTGCTTTGTGCCCATTTTTCCATCCCACTGGATGCTGCCTTGAATTCTGCATTTGCAAGGGAAATCTGCCTTTTCGCATTCTGTATGTTTTTATCAAGTTCTGTGGTGTCTATCCTGATTCTTGTGGTGCTGTCCTCTCTGGCCATTGGTATTCCTCCTTTTTACTACCACCAGCCAGATGTGTCCGTTGCTCTTCTTACTTTTACCCCCCTTTTTCGCATATCCTCTTTCCATCTATCTTTTCTTGTCTTTTCTTCGCTTCTTATTTGCACCTTCCTCATGTCGCTATATAGCTCCATTACTATGTCCCATGTTTCCCTTTGTAATTCTATCGGGTTCATATCATAGCAGTTGCTTATATTGTTTATTACTGCGAAAAGTGATTCATCAAGGGGGATTTGCTCTTGCTCTTCCCCCTTTAGTTGTTTTTTGATGTTGGTATATTCATGATTGCTTTAAAATAATATAAAAGCATATCTTTTAACACTACTACTAATTCCGCTGTGTCTACATAATCCCAGTCATCTTCTTCTATTTCTGGGAATACCTTTCCAAGCACCTTTGTTATATCGTCCCACATACTCAACACAACTGTTACAACATCCGCTGTGTTGGATATTTCATCTGCTTTAACAACCTTCATTATTTTTCTTACAATTCCAAATGGAATCATTCCTGTTTGTGCTGTTACTTCTTTCTTTACTGTTTTTAAATCTTCTTCATAAACTTTTAATTTTACTTTCATTTTCCATTACCATCCTTTCAAAAATTTTCCCTATTAACCTTTTAACTCTGCTACTGTGTCCACTGTTGGCACTGTTTTGAATAAATTTGTTAAATCTGCTTTTGCGTAACGCTCATCAATTACGAATCCTTTTACTTCTCCATTAGATTTTTTAAATTCATGCTTCGTGAAAATGCCTGTGTATGTAAGCGTTGTGTTTGTTGTTTCCGTTCCGCTGTCCTCTGTTTTGCTGCTTTCTTCCGGAAGTGCGAAGGTTCCTTTATTTCGCACGCAATATCTATAAGCTCCATCTGTTCCTTTTGTCCGGTACATCAATGCAAAGTACTCATTTTTCCGCATACCGTCAATTAACATTCCGGTTGCTTCGTCAAACTGCTTGCCCATAATATCTGCCAGCACCTTTAATTCCGGCGGTGCAATTACAAGGGTCAGTTCGTCTGCTCCCTCGCTGTTAATTACTAATGCAGGCTTATTGTTATAGTAGTGTGTTTCACTGCTGCTGTCAGTCTTTTTTCCCACCTCTTGAACATCAAATTTAATTGGTGTGCTGCAAGTGTAGTTTTCTTCATTGTCTTCTGTTATTTTCGCAATATAGCATTCATCTACACCTCTGAATTCAAAAATTGTTTCGCCCATTTCTTTTTTCTCCTTTCTTGGTTGTGTCAGAATCTGACACATTTTATTTTTTATTTCTCTTCTGCCTCTCTATAATTTACCGTCATTCCTCTGCCTGTGTGTGTCGCTTCGTCACTTTCCACATCATGCCCTGGGTCAATCACTGTAAATCCTTTTTCTCTCAGTTTTCGTCTTGTCTTTTTCATAATTTCATAGATTTCCTCTGGATCTGTGGAATAGAAATTTACTTCGAATGTGACTAATTCAAATCGGCTTTCATTGTTGTAGTGGATTTCTTCACACTCTGGATTCCAAAATGTGAAAAACTTTTGCGGATACTCTTCATTTTCTGTCATGCTGCCCTGTCTAATTACTGGTATTCCTTCCGATTCCAATACCTCTATCAATTTGTCTGCCGCATTCATTTCATCCCTCCATTCTTCTAATGGCATTGTTTATCACTTGGCTTTGCTTTTCCCTGATTTCCTTTTTTGTTTTTGTGCCATAGACGGCATTGTAAAGCTTTCTGTCTGCTGCGTGTCTTGGTGTGCCATACATCAGAAATACAGAGGTTAAGCCTTCCGGCAAATCAAAGCCTACTCTTATCATTCTCTCTACACCGCTTTTTTGCACTGATTCGCTTTTTAGGATAGTGCTTTCTGTGTGCCCGGTTCTTCTGTGCTTTCCTATTGCGGCTTCTGCATTTCTAGCTACTAATTCCGCTGACTGTTCTAGGCTGTCCTCGATTGCCTTTTCCACATCTCCACCTAACCCGTCCAGCTTTTCAAGCAGCCCTGCAAATACATTCCCTTCAAATTTCAGCTTTGCCATCTATGCACTTCCTTTCACTGCTCTTACCTTAATCTGCATATATTGGTTACGCATGTTTATGTTTTCCGGTGTGCCTAGGATTTCATACTGGATTCCATTTACTTCTATTGCGGAATCTGCCTTTATATCTGGGGTGTACCACGTTTCCACCGTTGCAGTATTTTCCACTACTGTTACATTGTTTACTTCTTTTTCTGTACCCCCAAATGTTTTGAAAGTGCAGAATCTTGGCTTTTCTTCTTTTTCCCTCTGTTTTACTTCCACCCCCTTCACTCGTTTTGTTTCCTTTGTTTTTAGCAGGAAAAAGGGGGTGGTGTACGGTGTGTTTGGTTTGAAATCTCTCAATTTTATACCTCCATAAAGGTGAATGGCATTCCATACTTTTTTACCCATTCTGATACTGCTGCATTGGAATCCACGAATATAAGTACATGTGTCGTTGTGGCAGTGCTTGTGAAGGCATCTGTCCATGAATTTGTCTTCAACACCTTTCCAGTGCTGTCTATTTCCCTCCACATCACATATCCATTTATTGGTTTTTCGCTTTCGTCCGTATTGACAAAAATTCTTTTGTAAGATGTTTGGGGCTTGCATGGTACTGCAATTTTGAAGGCAGATCTTGTGGTGTGTGCTGCTAACGCACCATTTGTCCCCCACTGAAAACCATCTGCCCAGTTTGCCGCATTGTTATAATCGAAGTTGGTTATGTCGTGCGAGTTTCTTATTTCCTTGCTTGATTTCATCAGTTTTCTTCTGAATCCTGTCATATTATTGCTCCTTTGCTTATGTAAGCGATTCCTGTCATGTTGGAAATTGATACTTCATAAGTCTTATTAGGCTGCAGAACTGGTGCTTCATTGCCATCCCAGACTAACCACTCGGGCACCGTCAAGGTGCAGCCGCTTTCCGCTACCGTAAATATAAAATTCCACTCTGCGTAAGTTCTTACGGTTTCTACACTGACATTTAACTTTGTTACTGGTTTGAATATTCTTAATACCACATTTGCCTTTACAGTCACATCCAGTTCTGTTTCGGTGTTGCTTATTGTCTCAATTCGCAATATATCGCCTTTTTCTCCTTTTAAACTATCCAGCCACTCAGCCACAGTGCCAGAAAAACCATTAGCAATAGCAATATCATAAGCACTATCACCATCAATGCCCTTGTCACCCTTATCACCTTTTTCTCCCTTGTCTCCATGCAGGCTTTCAAGCCATTCTGTTTCACTTCCTGTGAATCCCTTTTCAACTGCAATTTCATAGGCTGTCTTACCATCTTTCCCAGATGTTACATCATGGGCTTCGAAATATTCTTCTATTACTTTTTTCAGAATCTCTTCCAGCTCATCATTTGTGATATCTTCTGTTTCTTCGCTTTTCGAATCTTCATAGTACAGTTGGCTTGCACGCTCGTAAAAATAAGCGGAAAGTTTCCCTGTACCGCTGCCATAATTCCACAAATCAGTAACACCTCGGCATAATATGCCGATTGCTTTTGTGCTGTTAATCGTTGCGGAATTTACACCGGCATCTTTCAGGTAATCTCTGCATTCTTCAAGAAAAATCATCAACGTTTCGTCATGGTATGTATCGCCTATTCCCAATGCTGCTTTTATTTTTTCCAGTTGCTCTGTTTTCGTCACCTGCACTCAACTCCTTTATCCACATTATGCACGAACACATGTGCATAATGTGGTATGTAATTACTTCTTAGCCCTCTGCTGCTGCACCTTTTTTCAGAATGAATACGCTGTTTACATCCAGCAGCTTTCCATCTACAATACAAAGCCCTTTGTTTATCCACATATTTTTATCATTGTCAAAATATCTCTGAAAACCGATCTGCAGGTTTGAATTGATGGCATAATCTGTGGGTTTGATGTAAATTGCAAATGCTTCTCCAACCTCTGCACCTTCATAATCTTTTAAGATGTCCGGCTCCACCAGGACAACCTCTCTGCCGTTAAATCTGCACTTTGCTTCTCCTGATGAAATATCATAAGTTTCTTTGTAAATCGGATTGTTGTTATCATCTTTTAAGGTCATGATGTTGCTTTCCCACGTTCCTGCGGTCATGATAAGGATTCCCTGACCTCTGTATTTCAGTGGAATTTTGGCAAATAACTTCTTTCTCCAACTCTTCCAGTCTGCCATATCTTCGCTGTCAAATGTGATTTTATTCGTTGCTTTTACTCTTGTATCGTTCAAAATGCCTGTTGGTTGTCCGCTGCTTGAGCCGCTTACAATCATTCGGTCAAACTCCTTTGCAAATGCTTCAGAAAGCAGCTGGGCAATTTCACGCTCCAAATAATCCAATGACACAATACTGGAAAGCAAACTTTGTGAGATTCTTGCTTCTGCAATAAAATAACCAAACGAAATAGTATTTTTGATTTCCGGTGCCTGTTGATTGCTACTGGGCTTAGTCTCTGTAATCCATCTGACTTCTGGCACAAGCTCTTCAATCGGAAATTCAACACCGCCTTTTACATTCAGCTTTCGGACACGTTCATAAAGCTGTCCGTAACTTCCCACGCTTTTGATAAACTCCTTCATGATGGTATTTGGGATAATCTTACCCACATCATCCGTTACCACCATTCCATCTTTTGCCGCTCTTTGTTCGATTTCTGCAAATCCATCTGTCTTTCCTGTTCTGACATAATCGGCAAAAGCTTGTCTATATTCTAAAGTCTCTGTGAAATCATTTCTCTCTTCCTTTTTCTCTTCTGCCTTTGTTCCTGCGGCTTTATTAAAGCTTTGCAGTGTCATGCCACGCACTTCACCGCTTTTCTGCTGTGTTCTTTCATCTGTTTCTTCACCTGCTCCATTGTCATCACCTACTTTGTCTCCTTCATCTCCTTCAGTTAATGCCTTTAATTCAGCAGCCACATCTTGCAAATCTTCATTGATCACCTGCAACTGCTCGTGAATACTTCTTAACTCATTGGCATCCTGTGACTTTTCACTTCTATCTGCTAGGGCTGCTTTTCTTGCTTCTAATCTCTGCTGTCTTGCTTCTAAAACTTTTTTTCTGTTCATTTTATAATCCTCCTAAAATTCTGTTTTTTTGTTTCAATATTTCTATCACATCACTATCCAGTAATGTATCTTGAGGTTTTGTACCGTCCGGTTCTTCCCCTCCTTGAACGCTCTCCAGCGTTTTCCTTGCTTTGTTTAATGTTTCTTTGCTTCTTGTGTAGATTTCAGTGCTTTCGTAAGCCGGGAATGTTACTGCTGATACTTCAAACACCTCTTCTATCTGCCGTATTTCTCTTTCTGGGTAATCTTTATTTTTATCATTCCATTCTTCTTCCCTTACATTGAAAGCAAAGCTCATCCCGGAAATGTCACCCCGGCTGACCGCTGAATAAAGTGCTCTTGCTTCTGTGT
The DNA here is from genome assembly GCA_947174015.1 of uncultured Lachnospiraceae bacterium. GTDB lineage: Bacteria > Bacillota > Clostridia > Lachnospirales > Lachnospiraceae > RUG11237. The sequence goes on from CAMWHJ010000053.1 coordinate 5,892, forward strand.
TATTTTCCACATCAAGGTTTACTCTTATTTTTAAACCTTTGCCATCCGGCATTAATCTCATTGTGGAGTTTTCGTTGTTATTTCTGCTTCTTGCAAGTGGTATTTTTCTAGTATCATGATTTACCAGAAAACGCACATCTTTTAGATTTGCCTTGTCAAGTGCCCCTCTTTTTATGGTTTCCCTAAATAATCCGCATATGTCCGTTGGGCTTTCGTACACAATAGGTCTGCCCTCTATGTATTTGCCTTTTTCATCTTCTGCTGCCCTGACTTCAAAGGAAAAGTTTCTTTTTTCTGGGGCTTCATTATTCTTTTTTGTCCCCGGCATTGGCTTTCACTCCTTTCATTTGGTATTCTGTTGCCTTTTCTGCATCTATGTAATTCAATGAGGCTTTTCGTTGTCCCTCCAATTCTGCCAACGGCGGCATTCCGAAAGCTACTCTCTTTTCGTTTTCATACATGCTGCCACAATCTCCCAGCAGCCTTACCATTTCCAATTTTTGGTCAGTTGTCATAAAGATTAAGTCTTCAGGGTAGAATTTAATATAATTTCCACATTCCTTTTCACGTTTTGTGAACAGGGCTCTTGTAAAAGCTTCGGAATATTTGCTCACCAGAGGTTCTATTGTCCTCTGGTAAAAGCTTTCATAATCTTCTTTGGTGTACTTCCCCTTTATAATTTCAATGGGTACACCGTAATTCCTTAGTATCTTTTCGTCAATGAATTTTAAGGTATCAGGGTCTATCAGCTTTGTGTCTCTTGGCAGTCTGGTAAATTCACTTTTGCTGTCCAGCACCAAAACTCCTGATTCTGCCTTTTTCAGTTTTTCTTCAAATTCCCTTGCTTCTTTTTCCTGTTTTTCTCTGTCCAAAAGTCCATTTACTTTTACGATTCCGTTAATCGCAAAGCTTGATTTTAATGCTCCGCTTAATCCTTTTTGTAGATCTTTGTTTAGCTGCAATGTTTCCAGTATTGCTTCATTATCACTTTGCCCATTGGCATTGCCGCCCATGTATTCGTTTAATGAAAAGTTTCTTCTTATATGGATTACCTCGCTGTATTTGACTGTTGCGTTATATCCATTGGCGAAAAAGAACTTTACAAACATTTCACCGCTACTATCCTCCAAAAAATCCACCTGTGACGGATTTACCGGATAGAGTGCCGCATAGTGCCGCTGCTCATTCCCTTTCTTGTCTTTCCATGTACGGTAGCACGGAATAATAAAAGAATTACAGTCAAGCATCAAATTCCATGTTATTTTTTCTAGGAAATCCGATTTTGTCATTAACTCATTGGGATAATCTAAAATCTTCTGAATTTCCTTATTCCTTGCAACTGTCTCATCGCTATTCCCCAAATCGATTACATGTTTTGGTTTTAATTTCTGCATTTCACCCACCACGCAAGAAACTGCCTGCTTTACCACATCGGATGCATAAATATCCTGTCCAAATTTACTGAACACTGGTGTGTAGCCATTCAGCATATCCGCATAAACAAATTCTTTTCTTGGTGTTGTAAGTGCTTTGAATTTATCTTTAATCCATCCCATTTAATTTGCTCCTATCTTTCTCATGAATTGCCCTCTGTAACGTCTGTACATTTCATACAGGATTGCAAGTGTTACTGCTCCATCTATTTTTTCATCCTGCCTGTTTTTTACAATTAGGCATTGCTGTTGATTGTCCAGTTGAAGACTTGCGTTTTTAAGGCACCATCTGTCTATTTCATTTTCGTTGTAGTTAATCAGCCGCTTTTTGAAATCATTTTCACAAAGCCTTATGGAATTGTTTAATGTATGTGCATTCTGTAATATCATTTCTAGGTCTTCTTTGCCCCAAGCAATTTCTTCCATGCGGTTTAAAAATTCTTTTGCAAATCTCTGGTCATATCCGCATTTATAAAGCTTTATATTATATTCTTTATAGAGGTAATAGAACCAGTCTGCAACCTTTGTAAGGTCATTGTCGTTTCCCTCACTGATTTCGATTAGTCCTTTTTCTGCCCATTCTTTGTACTTTGCCCCTGCCTGCTTGTCGGTATCCTCTGTCAACTTTCTTTCTGGTATAAAGTATCGAGAATGTATGTACTTTATGTTGTCATTTGGTTTCATAAGTAATATCTTGGCATTGGTTAAATCGCCTGTTTCGCTCAAATCTACGGCTCCCAAACAAACAGCTCCTTTGAAGTCTTCAATGTTATAGGTTGCCTTATATTTGTAATCGCTTTCATCTAGCCATGCTTGACTGCCATTCTGCTTTATGTTGAAGTCTTTGCAGAGTACAAAGATTCTGTCTGCCTTGCTCTTTTTTGCAAGGTCCAGCTGTTCTTCTAAATACTTTGCCTTTTTAACGATTCCAATGGTTGGATTGCTTTTTGCCCATGTGCTGCTGTCTGTAAAAATCTCACTTTCGCTGTCCTGCGTGTAAAGCCATGGGAGCCATCTTTTCCCTACCTCTGTATCATCTTCACCATTTATGATTTCCCGGCACATCTTCAACTCTTCATCTAGGAATCCGTCTTTGAATCCTTCCGTTGTGATTTCAAAGAATTTTGGATTGTCCTTGATAGACTGGGACTGCTCGATTGATTTTGCAATTTCATTCGTCAGCATTTCGTGGGTTTCATCTACGATTGCAAAGTCAATGTTTCGCCCCTCTTTATTCTCTGTGCGTTCACTTAACTTGAATACCTTACTGTTTGTGCTTTTGTTGCGTATGCAAAGTTGATTTTTTCTTGTATATTTATCCCTCGGATCTATCAGTCTTCGCATGGTGTCGATGGCTTCATAGGTTATCCTTGCCTGATTGTCATCGTTTGACGAGCAAACAATGTCAGCTCCCTCATTTCCTATGACTAATTCCGTTAAGCCAAGCCCTGAGCATGTTTCTGATTTTCCGTTCTTTCTGGCTATCAGGAGCAATATTTTTTTGAATCGGTCAATTATTTTTCCCTCTTCTTCGGATTCTCTTGCCATTTTAAAACTGTACACCGTTTCGATTAATGCTTTTTGCCATAACATCAGCATCATTGGTTTGTTATAGAACGGGCTCTTTGTCAGCCTTACGCAATTCTGCATGAAATCCATTCTTAACAGTGCATCTTCTGTATCATAGAAGTATTCATCATTTTTAAAGTCCTCTTTCAGATTCTTTAACTCCTGCCGCAATTCTCGTCCTGCGATGATATCGCCAGATTCAATTTTTTCCTGATATTCCAATAGAAAAGAATTATCCGGTGTCCATATCTTTTTCTTTGTTATCAGCATTTAATTTCTCCTTGAGCCACTTATCAATTAGATTTTCCACTGCTTCTGAATCTTTGGGAACACTTGATTTTAGTATTTTTATGCAGTTGTTGTATTGCTGCAGCATTTCTTTATACATCTTGAAAGCCGGCAATATTTTCTGTTGTGTCGGTTTATTCGGATTAGTTTTGAAAAACGGAATTTTTTGCAATTCGTCCAGTTTTTCTTCCAGAAATACTATTTTTTCTATCAGTGGCAACATAATTTTTTTATTTTCTTCCTCAATGATTTCAATTAGTTGCTCTTTTCTATTCTCCATCATCATCACCCATTTCAAATACAAGGTTTTCTATATTTTCCGCACATGATTTCAGCATATAATATTTTTTGCCATTTACTTTTATTTCCATACCTCCGGTATTTTTTGGATGCACCGCTGCTACATACAGCCCTTTCACTTTTGCCAATTCCTGATAATAAATGTAAGGTGACATTATAATATAATTTTCCGGCATATTTCCCTTGGATACTTTTACAGTTAAACAATTTTCCCTTTTGTTACCTAACTGTCCTTCCAACACTTCAAATAAATTGCCATTATTAGAACTTCCCACACTCAAATTACTACTTCCAGTCGCAATACCTGCATAATAGTACCTTTCTTCCCCTCCGATTATTTTTTCTGCTTTGCAGGTTAGGTAGTCACAACCACCAAATCTCCATAATACACCATTTTCGCTCTTGTTGTATTCGATTGTTATTGTATGCCTTATTGCCCTATACTCACCTTTATCTGTATTAACTCTTATTAACACTCCTGTGGTAATCCTATTGGTTGCGGTACATACCTCTTTTCCATCTTCTCTTACTGTTACATATAAATCAAAGAACCTTCTGTAATCACTCATTAAATTTATGGAACTCACACTTACGCTAAAGCCGGATTTTATATCATTTTTATATAAGATACCGTTGTCCGCACTGTATCCCAATGTTTTCACAAAGAACCTTTGCAAATCATTTAGAATTTCACCTGGAGTTACACAAGCAGGAAACTCTTCCGGTTTATAACTATAAGTATACAAATGTGTAAACTCTGCTTTTTTCATCTTTCCACCTCGCCTATGATTAACTCCGATTCTATAAGCACACAATCTCTCGTTACGCTTCCATCTATACAACATTCATTCTTTTGCTGTTGGTCACTATTCTTGGAGAAAAATACTATTTTATAGCAATTTGTGTGCTCCTTAACGATTCGCATATCTCCTGTTTTTTCTCCATACTCCGTATAAATAGTTACTGTGGTCTGTCTGTTTTCTTCTGCGTAATCAAGTGTAATCACAGATTCATCTGTTTTCAAAAACCATTCTTCCGGAATTTCTACAATGGATTGCTTTCCTTTTGTAATTGTCTTTTCTATTACTTTGCTGTTGTGTCGCACACTTACCGCTGCCTGCAAAGTTTTTTCCAGTAAGAAATCAATTAGCAGGCTGTTTTTTCCTTTCACCATTGTCATTGTTTTTTCGCTGCATCCGTCAATAAAATCTATTACATTTTTCATAGTTACCCTTCAATATTTCCATTTAATTGTTTTTTTAATTGTTCAATTCTCACACCTAAATCAATGTTTATAGCCTCCACTCTACTTTCAAGATTCTGAATTGCTGCCTCATTTTCTGCTACCTTTTTCTTAATCTCTTGAATTGATAACGTATCCGACTTCAGCTCTTCCTTAATTTCTTCCAGCTGTCTATTGGTACCTTCTACCGTATATACTTCTACTTTACATTTGTTGTTTTTAAATCCATAAGCTATATCTTTCAAATAATCGATTACTGCCACTATTTGCCACCCTTTCAAATTTTCTTTTTCAAAAAATCTCATTTTTTCGATTTTAGTAAAATTTATGACCCCTCTCACAGTTCCCTTGATCCTTCTAAATTCTTTTAGGTGGGGGAGGTTATTCTTCAAAATTCTCCCACCAATCATTTATAAATTCTCGCCATATTTTTGGTCTTTCACTTTGCACTAAACGTTGTAAACATTCTTCTTTTGTACTTTCTACATATATTATTTTTGCATTTAAGGTTGTCGCTAAACGCTCACGTTCGTTCTTAAATGGATAACCACCAATTACAAAAGCATTTCTCCATTTTCCCTGTCGATATTTTACACTGTCAAGCAACTCATTTCGCAACTTGAACGCAATAGATTTTAATCTTCCATCTTTTATGTAACGCTCATCACCGCTTATACATTGCCAAATGCTATCTATATCAACGATTAAATCTCCGGATTGTTTGATACTATTAACATATTCATTTTTGCCGCTTAGCGGCGAACCATACACTAAGTAAACATTCTGTTTTTTGTGTCCAAGCTTTTCATGAATCATATTATGGCATTTGTGATGCACAAGCATTATATTTTCGGTATTTAGCGATACTTCGGCATCATTCACATTGGCATTTGTTAATTGCTGCTTGTGGTGCCCGATAATGTCATAAGACTTTAATATTGGTTTGTTGCAGTATTCACATATTGTGAATCCCTCTTCTGTTAGTCTTTCGCTTATCACTGTTTTCCTGCACTTCTCCCATTCCTTAGATTGGTAGAAGTTATCCAGTGTATAAAGCATGTTACCACTCCTCTTCTATCTTATACATTCCTTTTACCTTTGCCAGATTCTCGGATGCTCTAAGTCTGGCTGTTGCCTTTTGTGATTCATCTTCCATTATCTTTGTCCAAAATTTTTGGATATCTTCCACGCTGGCAATATATTCTTTATTGATTACAAGTGAATTTATGTATTCAATGTATTTCTGCACATTTTCCCTTGCTACTACCTTATAGGCGTTTCCTCTTGCGTAACGAGCACTATAACCTGCCATTATGCATGCTTTTTCTGCATTTCCATGTGCTTCTCCACAATAGGCTATTGCAATTTGCTTTTCTCTTTCTTTTACACTTGGTTCTCTGGTATCCTGCATTGTAACGCACCCCTTCCCGGTGCTTCTGCTTACACCTTCTTTGTGTAATTAAGATTAATCCAGCCTGCACCGCTTTTTAATTTTCCCCATTCTCCGTTTTGCTCTATGATTGTGTAAGTTCCCATATCTCTAATTACTCCATTTACGTTGCTGCTAATTGATGGCTCTTTTCTTATTCTTAATGCTTTACATGTCACTTTTACCATGTAGCTTGTACCATTTTGACCGCTGCCTTTTTGCATTTCTGTGTCTGTTTCTGTGTCTACTTCCGTTTCTGTTTTTCTCTCTTCCGTTTTCTCTGCTCCTGCCTGTTCTGTTTCGAACAATGCTTTTTCCTGCTCTCTCCGTTTTGTAAGACCTTTTAATTCTTGCTTTTTACCGTTTACCGTTGCCTTATTCCACTTTAGAAATTCTGCTGCTGCACCTTTATAATCTCCTGCGTTTAATTTCTTTAATAATGTGCTTTTTCTTAATGCTCCGCTGCCTACATTGTAGGTAAAGCTTACAAGAGCATCGAACTGATTTTGATTAATACTTACCGTAACACAATTACTTACCGCCTGCTCTGCACTTCTTAAATCATCCTTTAATAGATTCTCAGCCTGTTCCTCTGTGATTACCATTCCTTCTGTTATATCTTTTCCAGTGTGACCATATCCGATAGTTAATACACCAGCGGCATCTTTATAGGATTTCAATTCTAAACCCTCACTTTTTTTAATTAGATCTAATCCCTTCACTGCTATTTTCATCCTGCTTGCCCTCCTGTTCTTCATGTTCTTCAAATTCCGTTGCTTCTGTTATTTTCTGTTCCACGATTTCCAGTCCTTTAATCAGGAAAGCTGGTATTTTTACATTCATAACCACCATGTTTTCTAAGATGCTTCTTATTTCATTTACAATGTAAGCTGCTATTACAAAATATCCTAACATCACCACAAAACTAAGGTTTATTCCTATCTTATTTCCCATTTTTTCAAAAACCAGAGAAATAAAAAATGCTACTGCTATCACTGTCCAATAGGCTACTTTCTTGGCAATTCCTATAGCTCCCACTCTGCTGCTTTCTTTTTTTGTGTAAAATTTTGCTTTTATGTATCCTGTCATATAATCCGCTATATTTAGCAGGAAGAAACCCACAAAAAGGTACCATTGTTCCCCAAAAATTGCAGCAAAGACCGCTGCCAACATTCCATATGTTGCGTTAATGCTGTTTGTTACCCTGTCAACACCTAACAATATATTTGCCTTTTCTTTTAATTCCATGTTTATCACCTCTTTTTAATTTAATTTTACGTTTTGTTCCTTTCTTTGTCGATATCGCACCGGTGCGACACCTTTCTCAATAAAAAAGAATTACACTTGCTGTTTCCGTGTAACTCTTTCTATTTTTATCTATTTTTACTTATTTTTTTGTAAATTTCCAAGCATAGTCGCTTTTTGTTGCGTTTTATTGTGGCAGTGGAAACGTCAAATTCTTCTGCAATCTTTTCAATGGTCATGCCATCATGATAATGCTTTTCGAGAATATCTATGTATTCATCATTTTTCAATTCTTTGATTGCCTCGTCTATATCTTTATCTCTGTTTTTTCTCCCTTTTTCATAATACCTTCGTATCTTTTCTCTGATTTCTGTATAATTTTTGTAATCTATATCTATCAGCATCCCATTTTGCTTTAATTCTTCGATGGTTCTGTTTACAACCTCCTTAATTATTTCTTTTTCATTATCTGTCATTGTCCTCTTCCTCCTTTCTTGCAAACTCTATTACCCACACCCAAGTGTTGGCATTCCATCCATATTGTTCGAGCTCTTCCTTCTTAATTGTAGAATCCCATATTTGAATAAATAACTTTTTACCCTGCATATAGGCATTCTCCGGATCATTAAATACTTCTGGTCTGAGCTCCACTCCTTCCGCTAAGAAATCATCCAATGTCATATCTTTCAGACGCTCCACCCGGACATCCGTCACCCTCAGGAATATTCTGGCAGCTTCTTTTGGCATATGTATTGATGGCTTCCACTTTGTATCTGTCACCGTCTCCTGATATAATTTATCTCTACCACTTTCAAAATCAGCACGATAGTGGTAGTGCTGCAAAGGAAATTCCGCCCATGTTTCCCTCACATAAAGGATATCACCCGGCTCATATGGCGGGTTTATGTATCTACAAAGCGAAAAATCAAATTCTTCATCATCTTTGAATTTAACTTTAAGAATCCGCCTTGTTACCGTCTTGCTCCCATCCAATATTGCTTTAACCATCTCCGTATTGAATAATATTGGTTTTATTCTGCTCATAATTCTGCTTCACCTCCATCACTTTTTCCTAAATACATTTCTCTGCTATTTATCCTCACATATCCAAATGCACCATTTGACAGAAAAAACGCCCTTGTTGCCACTTCGTCTGCGTTCCCTGCTTCAATATGTTTTTTATAACATTCCTTTGCTTTTTCCTCTGCTCTTATCTTCCCATATGCGTTCACATGCCATCCAACACCGCATATCTTGCAATAAACGACTTCATCAGTTTTTATCTGGTGTCGTCTGAAATGCCGTTCTATTTTCCTCTTGTCGGTTGAATTTTTACCGCATATGGGACATTCATAATAAATAACACTTATTGTTTTTTTCATCAATTAGACTTCCACCTCAATTATCCATGTTTATGCAAAACATAGCTGCCCATTTTCCTCTGGTTTTATAACCATGTTTGGCATTCGTTCGCTAGTGCACAGCTCCGGCAGATTTTCCTTAACCAATGCCGCCGGAATTGGCGGACATACCGCATTTCCACAGCGTTTTACCTGCTCTGTACGGCTGTATTGTTTTCCGTCATAGTCTTTGTCTATTATGTAATCTGATGGAAACCCCTGACAGCCATATAATTCTCTTGGTTCCAGCATCCGCAAACCAATATCTACTATCTGGTACTCAACGCCCTTTATTGTTACAAGTCCAAATCTGTCCTTTGTTGTAACTGTGTCCAATGGTGCGTTTATATCCTGGCTTGTGCCATTTCCATAATATTTAATAAGGAATGCCCTTACCTCTCCAAAGTGTCCGGCTGATGTTGTTACGGTATGTAGAGGCTCTCTAACATCTTGTCCTGTTCCGCTCTTGTAAAATTTGCTCAAAAATGAAGTTACAAGACCATATCTGTTGGAGCCATCTACTGTCATGATGGGGTTTTCTATTGTTTGACCTCTGACTTCATTTTTTGACGTTTCAGAGTGGTATTGAATTAACGTGGGGCTTACGATTCCAAATCCATGTTTTGATGTAATTACTGGCAAAAGCTCATTCATGCTTTTGCAATAATCCCATTTGCTTCCGCTGTGGTTTACCTGGACAATAAATGGTTCTTCATTGTCAATAACAAATTTTTTAAGTCCTCTCGCAATCCGTTCCATTGTCTTAGGTGCCAATGGTCTTACCGCCCTGATTCCATATTTTTCTTTAATCTGCTTTGCAGTATCAAAAATACTTGGACATGGCAAGGAAAAGTCTATTTGCGTGTAAGCCCCAATATATGGCTTAAGCAAGCCATTCTTTACCTCTTCGGTATTTGCAGGTGCGTGTGTCGGCTCCGGCCATACAATAGGTTTTTCGTCACATCTTGCAATCATAAAGAATCTTTTTCTCATTGTCGGTGTGCCATAATCTGCCGCAACCAGTTCTTTGAATTCCACATCATACCCTAGCTCTTTTAATTGATTCACAAATTTATTAAATGTAACTCCCTGCTTTGCTTTTATGGGTCTATGGCTACGGTTTAAGGGTCCCCATGTTTTAAATTCCTCTACGTTCTCCAGCATTATTACCCTTGGTCGGACCGTTCCAGCCCATCGAAGGGCTACCCATGCCAGCCCCCTTATATTTTTATCTTTCGGCTTGCCTCCCTTTGCCTTGGAAAAATGCTTGCAATCCGGTGAGAACCATGCAATGGCTACCGGATTACCCTTGCAGACTTTTACTGGGTCAACATCCCACACAGATTCACAATAATGCTTGGTGTTTGGATGGTTCGCCTTATGCATTTTTATTGCTTCCGGGTCGTGGTTAATTGCTATATCCACGCTGTGCCCTGTCGCAATTTCTATTCCAGTAGATGCTCCACCGCCTCCGGCAAAGTTATCTACAATTAATTCTCTGTTTATCATAACAATACCTCTTATAAGGAACCCGGTGCACCTTTTCCCGGGAGGTTCCGGCTCCTTTCTTTTTATTCAATATTGCTCTAAAGGTAACTCTAACTGCTCCATCGGTATGTCTTCCCAGCATACACCAATATAATCCAAGACCTTTCCCCAGCCATAGTTTTCTCCGGTATCAGGGTTTGTAACACATTTATACATCCAAAACTCCCATTCTGCCGGATTATCTTCACGTAATCTGTCAAATCTGTGAGGTCTTTCTTCCAGATGGATTCCAAATCCACACATGGTGCATCCAGTGCGTTGTGCTCTTGTGGTGTAATAATCGCCGTTTTTGTGCTGTTTAATTTCTCCGTATACAGCCGGTATTATGGTTTCTAAGGGTTCGTAAGGGATAACGTTGCCTTCCTTGTCCCTGCTGTAAGGATTCTGATAATACAGTTGCTTGAAAATTTCGATGTTATGGTGATACCATTTATCCATTTCCAAGGCTAATTTTAACAAGTCATTTCTCATAAAGATTGCGAATGGGGCAGATCTTGTTACCGTGGCACCGTAATAATTACAGCCATGTTCTATCAGTGCCTCTTCTCTTTGTCCGCCTTCGCTTGCCATCATGCCCAGATAGGGAAAGCTGTTATGTTTTTTTGCCCAGTCATCACAGGGTTTTTCCTTTAACCAGTAACAGCAGTCGTTCGATACTTTAAAATCTGGTTTTTGATAATGAACTCCTTCGTTTTCGTTCTCATAGCCGCCAAACAACTTCAGCCATTTTTGTGGCAGTTTCATTCTGCTGTTCTTTGCAAAATGCCCTTTTTCCCCGCATTCGCCTGTTATGATTGCATGTCTTACGGTTTTGTTGTCTTCTGTTGGATGCTGCAGCATGTCAATCTTGCCTGCTATTCTTTTGGAAATAACCGGAAATCCAACTTCATTTAGCACCTGAACCTTTGTCTTATAGGATTTCACAAGTTCAATTCCCAATGCCTTGTGTACCTTTTGATTGCTTTTATCTTCAATGACAGACACGGATATTGCCGGAACGTGAATTCCTATGCTGTGCAGCCAAATGAAAAGCGTTATGCTGTCAAGACCGCCCACCGATACATGACAGCCGCATCCTCTTTTCTTCATCTCTTCGTAAAATTCCCACGCTTTTTCTTTTTGCCGCTTTAGTTTTGTCTCATATGGCAATGCCTGTAACTCTGAAAAGTTGCGTTTCATGTCTTGTTTTGCTTTTTTCCAAGCATTTTGGACAAACTCAGGTGCGGAATCTTCAACACCTGTTAATTCATCTTCGTCAAATATTGTTAATTGTTTCATGCTTACTCATAAAGGAACTGCACGTGCATTGCTCTGGCCAGAGTTCGTGCTCCTTTCTTTTTATTTGTAATCGAAAATATCATAATGCCTGTCAATTTCGACTACGCAATAACCTTCTTCAATTCCTTTGCATTCTTTTAATACGTTTAGAATCCTGCGTTTCATGTATCTTCCTGTCTGTTCTCCTGCTTTATATTCCCACATTTTTAGGATATCACCGGCATGGTATTTATCATTATTAAGCGGAATAATATGCCGTTTTTCTGCTTCGAACTCTTCAAAGCTCATTGACGATATTCTTATTTCTCTTACTTCCGGCTCTTTTTCTTGTGGTGTCTTCGTCATTTTTTCGGCATCTTCCATTTCTTGCAGTTTCCTCTTTGTCTGGCGGTCTATCTCGTCTTGTTCTTCGTTATATCGCTGTTCCTCTGTCTTGTATTCTTCTCGTTTATCCTTGTAACTTCCACATCTTATTACTGTTGTGCCTTTTTCATCACAGGTGCTCCATTTTGTACAGCTATAACAAAGAGAGGTGGCTGTTACCGGATTCGGTTCTATTTCTTCACTTTCGGTTGTGTCAGAATCTGACACATTTTCACTTTCGTTTTCCTCTATTTTGATTGTGTCAGAATCTGACACATTTTCGCTTTCTGTCTCTTCTGTTTTGGTTGTGTCAGAATCTAACACATTTTTTACCGCTGCCACAGTTACTGCTTCATCTCTTGCTTTTATTCGTTCGTATTCTTCTTCTTGCTTTTCCTTGTCCATCTTGCTTAATTCATACGCTGCTGAAAAACCCAGATTTCCTTTTTGTACCTCCTGCTTTAAGCCGTCAGATAAATTGTTGTTAATGGCTTCTATTTGTGCTATCTTGCTTGCACTTTTATTTAAAATCTTTGCGATTACATCCCTTAGCCGTCCGCTCTGCAGATCATAGCCCTTTAGTGGGATTTTGTTCTTTTTCATTTGCTCGAGGGCATTTTTAAGCTCTTTTTCTTCCTGCAACAATATAATGTCTGTCTTATTACGGCTGCTGTTCGCAATTATTAATTCAACTACTTCCTCGTATTCACTTTTAATATTTCGTACATTGCAGGTTACGGTTTCAAATTCTGTGTGTCCCTGCTCTGTCAACAGTCGAAGGGCTCTATACCGCCGCTCTCCGCTTATCAGCTTGTATTCTCCTTCCTCTGTTGGTTCGTAAGTCACCACCAGATTCTGTAAAAGACCGATTGCGTATATCTCTGCCGCTTTTTCTTCTATATCTTCTTGTGGATAGAAGTTTTTTTCATTGTAGTAGATATTTTGCAATTTTATATCTTTCGTTCGGAATCGTCCTCTGGGCGGTTCTTCTCCTGCTGCCTTGCTGTTCTTATTCAAGGCATCTATTGGGTTGAATCCTGCCATTTTACACCTTCCTTTTTTATTTCCATTCCATAATCTCTTCTGCCAATTCTCTGTAATCTCTTGCTGCTATGCTGTTTTTGGAAAATACTGGCAGCGGTAACATTCCCATAGTAGATTTTTCCACTACTATGGAACGTCTTATTGTTGTTTTCAACACATCAAAGCCGCTGTGTTCTCTCAACCATTCTTCCACCTGCTCCGTTGTTTTGTTTTTCTGCTTCATGGTCAGCAACACCTTAACTTTTATACGCTCATTCATTCCAGCGGCTTTTATGTTCTCCATCTGCTCTAACAGCTCCCCGATGGCTCTTGCTTCAAAGCCTCCTACTTTTACCGGAGCTATCACCATATCCGCTGCTATTATCATGTTTAACACTGTCATGTCCAAAAGTCTGCCGCAATCCATTATGCAGTAGTCATACAGATGGTCGTATTCTTTTAGGGTATCTCTTAACCTTGTTATCTGGTCATCTCGCTCTGTCTGTCTCAATAACTCCATATCAGTTTTCATTAAATAGCCATTTCCGGCTATTATGCTTATGTTCTCGCTGTCTGTTGGTTTTATTAAGTCCTCAAGGTAATTTTTGTTGTCAGAGTTGTCAGCTTGGTAATACTCTAACAATTCGCTGGTGCCGCTGCCCTCCGCATCATATGCCCGGAAAATTTGGGAGGTGTTCCCCTGTGCATCTCCATCTATGACTAAGACCTTTTTTCCCTTTTCTGCTCCTAATATGTAAGCCAGAGAGGTGGCTGTTATGGTCTTTCCAACTCCTCCCTTTGGTGTCATTACTGCTATCTTCTTCACTTTTTCTGCCTGCCTTTCTTTTTTCACTTCGTCATCTGCTCCAATACTCGCAATATCCCTGTGATTCTTACTTTTCCATGTCTTTTTCTTGTAATAATCATCATCATTGCAATTATGTAGAACATCTTGGCATCCTGCTTTTCCTGTTCATTCATCTTGGTTCCCTCATTTCACAAGGCTTTTATTTTCCCGGCTCATTTTCTGTCCTTTTTCCAGGCTTAAATATTCCTTTATTATCTCTATTGCTGCTTCCGCTCCATAGCACACTGCTGTGTAATGTCCTGCTTCTGCCATATCAAACATAAAGTCCTGCTGGTGGACTGTTGGGCTGTTCTTGCCATATTTCATTTCAATGAACAGCCCACAATAAATTCCTTTGGGATAGGGCAGGCATAAGTCGCTTACACCTCGCTTCACTCCCATTCTTTTTAGCTTTACTGCTTCTCTCTGGTTGCGGCTGCCTCCGTTTGGACAGTGGAATAGCCATTTTAATTCTGGATATTTTCCAGTCTGGTAGAAAGCCCAGTTTATCACTGCCATCTGCTCTGTGTCTTCGCTTTTTAATCTGTTCATAATCTCCTCCTTGTCATGTTGACCATCTAACCTTACACATCAATTCCTGTGATTTCCTTGAAGATGTCCTTGTCAAAGTTTGGAAGCTGCATCACAATGTCTTTCTCTCTATCTGAAAGACCATCCCACCACATCTGTTTTCCTGCTTCTTTTTCAATGTGCTTCAAGAATCCACCATCCACTAAATATTCAGGATGCTTTTCTTTTTCTTCATCTGTCATGTCGCCTCCCCATATCCAACAGGGAGCATCTGAATGACAATCGCTCAGAATGTGTCTTGCATCCGAATCCAGCCAATCCTTATACGTCCAGTTAGAGGGTTTGTTGAACAAATAAATCTTTGGTGATTCTGTATTGAAACAACCGCTTGAATAACAAGTCTTGTTCCAATCACCACTGTTGCAGTCACCGCTGTTCCTGTCACCGCTGTTCCAGTTACCGCTGTTCCAATCACCGCTGTTGTAGTTACCGCTGTT
>CAMWHJ010000054.1 GCA_947174015.1 uncultured Lachnospiraceae bacterium
GTTCACTGTTTAGTTATCATGGTTCTTGTCTGTTGTTTTTCTGATTTGTTATCAGTGACAACTTCTATATCTTATCATAAGGTTAGGAGCTTGTCAACAACTTTTTTTAAACTTTTGGATATTTTGTAGAAGTTCCTCTCAGGAGCCTTTCAGGTCAACACTGGATTTACTTTTCTATCCAAAGTTTTTGCTGCTGCTTTCTTAGCGGCGAATGTTAATATACCATATGAATTTCCTAAAGTCAACCATTTTTTTGCATTTTATAATATTTTTTTACATTTACCGAAAATCAATGATTTTACAACGACTGCTGGGATGATTTTAACATGGGAAAAAGGGCTAAATATTCATCTTGAAACGTTTATGCTTTTTTATGGAATTTTTCACTATCTGCAGTTTTTTACTCAGAAGAGGCAAAAAACACTCATTTTCCACAACTCTTTTCAGTCGTGAAAAATGAGTGCAGCACATGAAATTTAATTTGTGAAACTGGAATTCACCTTATCATCATGATCAAATTTTGAAAATTCTTTATACTATTTGTATTTTATGATGACACCTTTTCTAATTTTGCAAAGGAGGCAAACATTTTCTTAACTCCCACTTTCACAAATTCTACTGTTACTTCATAGTCTCTTCCGCCTTCGGTGATATTGAGTACTTCCCCCAGCCCAAAGGTCTTATGGCTCACACTGTCTCCCACTTGATAATCCAGTTTTTCTGCCTTAGTAACAGTAAATTGTCTTGTCACTACCGGCTTGCTTCGAAAGGCAGTTTTTGCCTGCTGGTAAGCAGAACTTTGTTCTGGCTGCCTGCTTTTTTCCTTTTCCGGTTTGATGTCAAATAACTTTACTGGTATCTCTCGGATAAAACGAGACATCTTATTATACTGGGTTTCCCCTCGTACCATGCGCATACGGGCACAGGTCAGATGCAAATTCTCCATGGCTCTTGTAATCCCCACATAGCAAAGCCTGCGTTCTTCCTCCAGTTCCATGGGATCATCAGATGTAATCGTCATGTAGCTTGGAAATAAACCATCCTCCATCCCTGTCAAATACACATTGGGAAATTCCAGCCCTTTGGCACTGTGCAATGTCATAAGTATCACATAATCACTCTCTGCATCCAAAGAATCAATATCTGCAATCAGCGCCACCTCTTCTAAGAATCCACTTAAAGTGGGAGTCTCTGCTTCATCTTCATAGGTGGCAAGCTTGCTGATTAATTCATTGATATTCTCAATTCTACCCTCTGCTTCTTCCGTATTTTCCTCTTCCAGTTCCCGCACATACCCGGTTTCTTCCAAAAGTTCTTTCAATATACATGTTAGTTTCATATGAGGCAGCTTACTGCGATAAGTCTGAATCATATTTACAAAGGGCATAATTTTAGCTGCTGCCCTGCCAAGTCCCGGCACGTCCTGTGCATATTTTAACCCCTCGTAAAAACTCATGCCCTGCCCATCAGCAAAATCCTGTACTTTGCCCAGACTGGCGGCACCAATTCCACGCTTTGGTACATTAATAATCCGTTTTACTGCCAACTCATCTCTGCCATTATCAATGGTTTTTAAATAGGCAAGCACATCCTTGATTTCCTTTCGGGCATAAAAATTTACACCACCTACGATTTTGTAGGGTACATTGGCTGCCACAAATTTTTCCTCAAACACACGAGATTGGGCATTGGTACGGTAAAGCACTGCACAGTCCCTATATGTGTTCCGCCCCTCTCGAATCCGCTTGGTGATGTCATAGCACACATAATCCGCTTCTTCATAGGCGGTATCCAACTGCTGAAAGTCAATGTTTTCTCCCATACCGTTGTCTGTCCAAAGGGTTTTATCTTTTCTTTCTGAATTGTAGTGAATCACCCCATTAGCTGCATCCAGAATATTCTGGGTAGAACGATAATTCTGCTCCATCTTAATTACCATTGCCTCCTGATAAATCTTCTCAAAATCCCAGATATTACGGATGTTAGCCCCCCGAAATTTATAGATGGATTGGTCATCATCTCCTACGACACAGATATTCCTATACTTTCCGGCAAGAAGACTAATAAATTTGAATTGCACTGTATTGGTGTCCTGATACTCGTCCACCATCAAATAACGAAATCTTTCTTGATAGGATTCCAACACATCCGGATTCCCCTCCAATAATTCCACCGTCTTCACCAACAAATCATCAAAGTCCAGTGCATTATTGCTTTTTAGCCGACTTTGGTATTCCCGGTATACCGCTGCCACTTTCTGCTGCCCATAATCCCCTGCCGCATTTGCCGCAAATTCCTCTGGCAGTATCATATCATTCTTTGCCTTAGAAATCGCACTTAAAAGATTTCTCTCTTTATAAATTTTGGTATCGATATTCAGCTTTTTACAAACCTCCTTCATAATACTTTTCTGGTCATCAGTGTCGTAAATGGAAAAATTATTGTCAAAGCCTAAACGATCTATGTAACGGCGCAGGAAACGAACGCAGGTAGAGTGAAAGGTACTTACCCATATACTTTCTGAACCGTATCCCACTAAGTTATCCACTCGCTCCCGCATCTCAGCCGCTGCTTTGTTGGTAAAGGTAATTGCCATGATATTCCATGGATTTACACCTTTTTCTTCAATCAGATATGCAATTCTATGGGTTAGCACCCTTGTCTTGCCCGAACCGGCTCCTGCCAAAATCAGCACTGGTCCCTGTGTCTGGTATACTGCCTTTTGCTGCATATCATTTAATGAATCGTATATACTCATATTGTTCCTCCGGTTTTCTGCCTTCTAAAAATTCTATGTAACTGTACCTGAACAGCCACCAATTTACTAACCTATTATATCTTTATTTTTGTGAAAAAGCAATTATCCGTACGATAAGTCTTTTTTCCTTTCCATTCGGCATGCCATCTGTATTTTCATATAGCTTGACAGCAAGTGCAGACTTGCGTTTGAGCAGTAACTCAAAAACCACAGTCCATCTTGTTTTTTCATTTTCACTTGTCATATAGTTTTAAATACTATATAATACGTTGTAGAGGTGATAAATATTGAATAATTATTCTTCAGAACAGTTAAGAAGTATTCTTGCCAAATTGCAGGGAATTGATTATATCAAGCCAGAGGATATTCCAAATATTGAGCTGTATATGGATCAGGTAACGACTTTTATGGATGAACACTTAGCTTCCACCAAGCGTTACGAAACAGATAAAATTCTAACAAAAACCATGATAAACAACTATGCAAAAAACAACTTGCTCCCACCACCAGTGAAGAAAAAGTATTCCAAGGAGCATATGCTTTTGCTGATGTTTATCTATTATTTTAAAGGTGTGTTATCCATTACGGATATCCAAAGTCTGCTGACTCCCTTAACGGAAAAATATTTTAATTCTCAATCCGGGATGAATTTGCAGGACATTTACAATGAAGTGTTCAGCTTTGAGCAGATTCAGGCAGACAAACTGGTGCGAGATATCCTGGGAGAATACAAGAAAGCCTTTACTTCCTTTTCCGATGCCTCGGAGGATGAAAAGGAATTTCTACATCTATTCTCTTTTATTAGTATGCTGAGTTTTGATGTGTATGTTAAAAAGCTGCTTATTGAAAAATTAATTGACAATATGCCAAAACCAGCAGCAGATAAGAAAAATGAAAAGGACAAAAATAAGAAAGCCTAAATTTGGGCTTTCTCATTTTTGTCCTGCTCCATGCGTTCAAACACCAAATTGTAGCCGTCATTGCCATAATTCAAGGAGCGGTTTACCCGGCTTATGGTGGCAGTGGAGGCACCTGTCTTCTCGGCTATGTCTAAATATGTTTTCTTGTCCCTCAACATTCCTGCCACCTCAAGACGCTGGGACAGAGACAGCAACTCATTTACCGTACATATATCTTCGAAGAAATCATAACATTCTTCCCTTGTTTCTAAACACAGTACCGCCTCAAAAAGCTGGTCCACTGCCTCAGAACGTAATTTCTTGTTCATTTCATTACTCCCTTTTTTACTGTCAACACATATTCTGTATTACTGTTTTACTTTAGCACTGTACAGTTTAACATAGTAACGTTAAAAAGTCCATAGATTTTGCATATTTTCTTATGTTTCCACTACTTTTTGTTAAGAAATGACAGGAACAAATCCATATCTGCATTTGCCACCAGATGTTCTGGAAAATTAATTTCTTCAAAAATACTGTATGCCTCCTGATGTTTTCCCACATAATCAATATAATGGGCATCACTGCCCACAATCACCGGTACCTGATGCTTTTTGCAAAACTCCAGCATAGTGATATCATTTTCCCGAACATTTTCTCGAAAAGAATGAGGCAGCAGGGAATTATTATTAACCTCTAAAAGCTTGTGATGTTCCTTTGCCGCCAACACAAGTGCCTCATAATCCACCGGATATTTCCCATCATCCGGATGTCCGATTACATTCACATAGGGATTCTTCATGGCTCCCACAAAAGCTCCCATATTTTGTTCCAGAGTACCATAGGGCACACAGGGTGTATGCATGCTGGCAATACAAATATCCATCTGTTTTAACAAACGTTCCGGCAAATCTACGGTTCCCTGATAGTCCATAATGTTTAATTCTACCCCAAAGAGCAGCTTTATTCCAAACTTTTCTCTCGGCATCACTTTCAAGTTGCTGAAATAAATTTCTCCGCAGCTGCCCAGCATCATAGGTGCATGTTCTGTGATTCCCAACAGTTCTAACTTTCTGTCTGCTGCTGTTTTTGCCATCTCATCTATGGTGCTGTAAGCGTGTCCGCTGGCTATAGTGTGGGTATGGGTATCTAAAATATATTTCATAATTTGCACCAATCCTCAAGCGAAAATGCTTGCATTTTCATTTGAGGTGCAAACACAAAGGGTGAAAGATGTGTGTTTGCATTTTATCCTTTCCTCTTTTTTCTTCTGCAAATTCTCCATTAAAACCATTCATATTATAATAATTTTCCCACTCCTCGTCAACTCCAGTCACCTTTTTGGGGAAATTACATACACTATACTAGTATCTTGTGTCAGGAGGCTTTTATGAAAAGAAAACTCTTTACCTTAATGTTATGCTTATGCATTACTCTTGCAGCAATCGAAGGCTGCGGTACATCCCATTCCAAAGACGGCTTCATTTCTGTTACCCTAAACGAAGTGGCACATTCTGTCTTCTATGCCCCTCAATATGTTGCCATTGAAGAAGGATACTTTGCTGAGGAAGATATTGATTTGACCCTAGTCACTGGCTTTGGAGCAGACAAAACCATGACTGCTCTGCTTTCTGGGGAAGCCGATATCGGCTTTATGGGCTCCGAGTCCTCCATTTATGTGTATTTAGGCGATACCAATGACTACATTGTGAATTTTGCCCAACTGACCCAGCGGGCTGGAAATTTCCTGGTTTCCCGTGAGCCCATTGAGAATTTTACTTTTGATATGCTCAATGGCAAAACCATTTTGGGCGGCAGAAAGGGCGGCATGCCCCAGATGGTATTTGAATATATTCTGAAGAAAAATGCCATTGACCCTGCTGCTCTTTCCATCAATCAAAGCATTGACTTTGGTTCCACTGCAGCCGCCTTCTCCGGTGGTCAGGGGGATTTCACCATAGAGTTTGAACCCTCTGCCACACTGTTGGAACAGGAGGGTGTTGGATCTGTGGTTGCCTCCCTTGGCATAGAGTCCGGTTATGTGCCATACACCGCATACAGTGCCAAAAAAAGCTTTATAGAAAGCAATCCAGATATCATTCTTTCTTTTACCAAAGCACTGCAAAAGGGTATGGACTATGTAAATAGCCATACGCCAGAGGAAATCGCCAAAGTGATTGCTCCTCAGTTTACGGATACAGATATGGATACACTGATAACCATCGTGACACGTTATCAGGAGCAGGATACTTGGAAAGAGAATTTGATCTTTGAGGAGGCAAGTTTTACCTTATTGGAAAACATCTTGGAGGAAGCCGGGGAATTAGACCAAAGGATTCCCTATACGGATATTGTAAATACAAAGTTTGCCCAAGAAGCAGCAGGTACACCTCAGAATACCACTCCTGTGGAAATGCCTTAGTAAAAAGATAGGTATGTCATTGTGGTTAGCCGGAAAAAAGTGTAGGAAAATAAGCTTTTGATTTCTGCTAACCACAATATATTTTGATTGTTACTGACTTTCACAAAAATTGTAAGTTTGTTACTTTACAACTAGCAGATTTTGTGGCTGATTGCTTATCCTCTCCTTGGCGATTCTGCTCTGGCTCCTTCAATATATTGTATAAACTCTTCAAGTGAATCACAATCAAAACATTCGCTTCTCTTATTTATTTCAAAAAGTCTTTCATATCCATAATGGAGTATCAAAAAATCCCATCCTTCCCTATAAATTAAAGCTTCGAGAATTTGGTAATAATCAAATAATTGCTCCACCATTTTCTCAGATAATAGATTTTCTTTATAATATGGTGTACCTTTTGGCTCTGGATATATGTATAAAGCCAATTCTTTCATATAATATCCATCTTCCCCTCTTCCTGTTCTATAACTTTTTTCACCTGACACAGTCTCCCCATTTCATACTCCGCCCAAAATCCATCTCCGTTGCCAACCTGATACTCGTAATACCCAAGCCCCCTCTCCTCCAGACATTCCATAATACTCATGATACTCCCGCCATGTACCACAAAGATAACCAAATCTGCCTGCTCCCTCAACGCATACTCCATCTGTCTCAAAAAGCCTTGTACACTGCGGTTTTTCCATTCTTTCAAACAATCCCCTTGAGGAAAATCCATCATTCCATCACTGTCAATCCACTGTTGATACAAAGGCTCATTCTGCAATTCCAAATAATTCTTGTTTTCAAAAATTCCAAAATTGCACTCTCGCAAATCCGCCTCTGTTACCATCTGCATCTCTTGAAAGCCAGCAATATGCTTTCCATTCCCTTCCTTTAACCTCTTCTCAAAACTGTCAGGAAGATCCAGTACTATTTTCGCCGACTCCTGACAGCGCTTCATGGGACTCATTACCACTCGAATCCTTGGAAACTGTTCTTGAATTTTTCTCTGCTTCCGCAAAAGACTGCCAAGTTTTTGGCAGTCTTCTATTCCCTGCGGTGACAGGCTTTCCTCTGTTACCCCAATATATCGTTTCTTTTCATTGCCAAGTGTACGTCCATGGCGCAGCAACAATACCTGCATCTTAGCCCTCCACAATAAGAAAACGTCCATCCTCTATTGGAAACACCTCTTCCAATTCCTGCAGTTCTTCCATGCTGATTCCAGCTATATCCAGACCACACTCTTCAAAATATGCTTTCACTTCTTTTATGTTTTCACATACCACTGCCATAGAATCTTCTAAAAATTCCTCTGCCTCTTCTTTTGTCTCCGCCACCTTTTGTGGAAACAATCTGCACTGATTTTTTAAAAAACTTTTCAAACACTTATCATCGTACATTCCTATTCCCCTTTTCCCTGAATATCTTTTAATACTTCCTGTAAAATCTTTATCACACCCATATCCTTTGGTGCACCTGCAATTTTGTCAGCCTGTTCCTTTACTTCCCAAGATGCCGTCTCCACCGCATAACTGCAGGCTGCCTTGGAAAACATCCCCACATCATTGACATTGTCACCAAACACAATGGTCTCTTCCTTGACGATGTTTAATTCCTGCTGAATTTCACCAATGGCATTTCCCTTATCAATTCCTGCTTCCATAAAGTCAATCCAGTTCGCCCCAGAACGCAGAACATTGAGCCTGCCCTCCCATTTTGGTATCATCCAATCTACTGCCCTCTGAATATCCTCTTTATGAAACAGCGAAATTTTCATCACATCATCACATTCCTTGAGAATATCATCCACAACCGTAATTTCATAGTGATACCCCTTTACCAGCATATCCTGAAATTCCTTGTCCTTCACTTCCACATAGGCGGTGTCTTTGGATTCTGCCATATAGCAGTAACCCTGTTCCGCCCATTTTCGCAAATCTAATATAAGATGTTCCAACAAAGTCTTATTCATGTGGTGTTCACGTACATCTTTTGTACCTTTGCGGATATAAGTACCATTACATGCCACAAATATTACCCTGTCTGCACACGCTTCAAAAACCTTATGCATACTTTTGTACTGTCTGCCGCTGGCTACCACAAATACGATCCCATGATTGGTAAGCTCACAAACCAGTTCTGCCAGTTCATTGGGCGGTTTATGGGTTCCCTCTGGAATCAAAGTGCCATCTATATCACTAACAACTAATTTTATCATGTTCTATCTCCTACGTCATATCTCCCAGTTCTTTAGCTCCTGATACAATCTTGCCACCGGCAAGCCCACCACATTGTTATAATCCCCACATATGGATTTTACAAACTTTGCACCCAGTCCTTGGATTCCATAGCTGCCCGCCTTGTCCATTGGCTCACAGGTCTCCACATAGGCTTGGATTTCTATCTCTGACATTTCATAAAAGGTTACTTGTGTACATTCATGAAAAACAGACTTTTTCCTTTCACCCTTTTTGTCCTTTCCCAACAAAAATACCCCTGTGTACACCTGATGGGTGCTGCCTTGCAGCCTTGACAGCATTTGTATGGCATCTTCTCTATCTTTGGGTTTTTCCAATACATGGTTTTCAAAAGCCACAACCGTGTCGGAACCTATGATAACATAGGATTCCATTTCCTGCTTAAGTTTCTCTGGAATTTCTGCATCATTGTAATTTTTCAAATAATCAGCCACTGCCTCTGCCTTTTGCCTTGCATGCTCCCGTACAATCTGGGCAGGCTCTGTTGCTGTTACCTCCGCTTCACCGCCACAGGACAATACTTGAAATTCCAATCCTATCTGCCGCATCAGTTCCTTTCTTCTGGGTGATTCCGAAGCTAAAATAATTTTCATTGGTACCTCCTGCTATTTCTCCAAATATTTTTTAATATATTTTCCGGTGTAGGATTCCTCCGCCTTAGCAATCTCCTCCGGCGTGCCACAGGCAACCACAGTTCCTCCACCTTCGCCGCCTTCCGGTCCGATATCAATAATATAATCTGCGGTTTTGATTACATCAAGATTGTGTTCTATTACCACTATCGTATTGCCTCCCTCTGACAACTGCTGCAAAATGTCCACCAGTTTGTGAACATCTGCAAAATGCAGACCCGTGGTTGGCTCATCCAAAATATAGATGGTTTTTCCTGTACTGCGTTTGCTTAACTCTGTGGCCAGCTTTATTCTCTGGGCTTCTCCACCGGAAAGAGTGGTGGAGGGCTGTCCCAGTCTCACATAATCCAGTCCCACATCATGCAAAGTCTTGATTTTGCGATGGATAGAAGGTACATTTTCAAAGAATTTCATTGCTTCCTCTACTGTCATATCCAACACATCATAGATGCTTTTTCCTTTGTATTTTACCTCCAATGTCTCTCTGTTATAACGTTTGCCGCCACAAACCTCACAGGGTACATATACATCTGGCAGAAAGTGCATTTCAATTTTTAAGATACCGTCTCCACTGCATGCCTCACAGCGTCCCCCTTTCACATTAAAGCTGAATCTGCCTTTTTTATAACCCTTTGCTTTGGCATCTGCCGTTGCCGCAAACAAATCACGAATCTGATCAAATACCCCAGTATAAGTTGCAGGATTCGAACGTGGTGTTCTGCCGATGGGTGACTGATCAATATCGATCACTTTGTCCAGCTGTTCTATTCCCTTGATTTCCTTATGCTTTCCGGGAATGGTTCTTGCCCGATTCAGTTTTTTTGCCAAAGTCTTATATAAAATTTCATTTATCAATGAGCTTTTCCCAGAACCGGATACTCCGGTAACACAGGTCATGATCCCCAGAGGAATATCCACATCTATATTTCTCAAATTATTTTCCGCAGCTCCTATCACTTTTAGAAATCCCGTGGGTTGTTTTCTCACGGTAGGTACTGGAATCTTCTTTCTGCCGCTCAAATAGTCTCCGGTAATGGAATTTTCGCTCGCCATAATTTCTTTTGCATTACCGGCGGCAACCACTTCTCCTCCATGTTCACCTGCTCCCGGACCGATGTCCACAATATAATCCGCTGCAAACATGGTATCCTCATCATGCTCCACTACAATCAAGGTGTTTCCCAAATCTTTTAAATGCCGCAGTGTGGCAATCAATTTGTCATTGTCCCTTTGATGCAGTCCAATACTGGGCTCGTCCAAAATGTAAGCCACTCCCACAAGTCCGGATCCTATCTGTGTTGCCAGGCGGATACGCTGTGCCTCACCGCCGGAAAGAGTGCCAGTGGCTCTGGAAAGGCTTAAGTATTCCAGCCCTACATTCATTAAAAACTTCACTCTGGCTTTGATTTCTTTCAAAATCTGCTCCCCAATCAACATCTGCTGTTTTGTTAAATCAAGGTCTGACAAAAATTCAATAAGCTGCTTTACTGACATGGAGGTTACTTCATGAATATTTTTGCCGCTGACCGTTACTGCCAGGGATTCCTTCTTTAAGCGCTGTCCCTTACAAGTCTTACATGGTGTTATCCGCATAAAGCTTTCGTACTCTGCTTTCATCGTCTCAGATCCTGTTTCACGATAACGTTTTTCCATGTTGCGGATTAACCCCTCAAAGGCAACATCATAGATACCTTCGCCACGTTGTCCCTTATAATATACTTTTACCACTTTACCATTGGTACCATTGATAATCACATCCTGCACCTTATCCGGCAATTCCTGAAAGGGGGTATGCAAATCAAACTGATATTCTTTTGCCAATGCCTGCAATATGGCATTGGTAAAGCTGCCCTCCTCGGAACTGGACTGCCATCCCATGGCAACAATGGCACCCTCTGACAGACTCAACGTCTTGTCAGGAATCATTAATTCCACATCAAACTCCATTTTATAGCCCAAGCCAAAACAATCAGGACAGGCACCAAAAGGATTGTTGAAAGAAAAACTTCTGGGTTCAATTTCATCAATGCTGACACCACAGTCTGGACAGGAAAAGCTTTGACTGAAATTCATGGGTTCTCCATCAATAATATCCACGAGCAAAAGCCCCTCTGACAGACTCAGCACGTTTTCAATGGAATCGGCAAGACGTTTTTCAATTCCTTCCTTTACCACCAGACGATCTATCACCACTTCAATGTTATGCTTCAGATTCTTATCCAGTTTAATCTCTTCGGACAGTTCATACATATTGCCGTCTATGCACACACGCACATAGCCACTTTTCTTAATATGAGTCAACAGCTTTACATGCTCGCCCTTTCTGCCCCGCACCACTGGTGCCAGCAGTTGAATTTTTGTCCGCTCCGGCAGTTCCATAATTCGATCTACCATCTGGTCTATGGTCTGTTTTTTAATCTCCCTGCCACATTTGGGACAATGGGGGATTCCGATTCTTGCATACAGTAAACGGAAGTAATCATATATTTCCGTAACGGTTCCCACCGTGGAACGCGGATTCCGGTTGGTGGATTTCTGATCAATGGATATGGCAGGGGACAGCCCTTCGATACTTTCTACTTCCGGCTTTTCCATCTGCCCCAAAAACTGCCTTGCATAGGAAGACAGGGATTCCATATACCTTCTCTGCCCCTCTGCATAAATTGTATCAAACGCAAGGGAAGATTTTCCCGAACCACTTAAACCAGTCAATACCACAAATTCATTTCTTGGTATATCTAAATCAATATGCTTCAAATTGTGCTCACTGGCACCTCGTATCTTGATATATTGTCTGTTGTTCTCGCCCATTTTGTTTTAACTCCTTTTTGGCTTTTTAGATAAATCAGCATCTTATTCCATTTCACTTAAATGTATCTTTAACTCCAGCATCTTGTCTCTCAACTCCGCTGCTGCCTCAAAGTTCAGTTCCGCTGCTGCCTTTTTCATCTTCTTGTCAACTTCTTTAATTAGCTTTTCCAGTTCTTTCCTGCTCATGGACTCCAGATCCTTCGCCAGCTTTTCTTCTCCCTTGGCAATTTCCTTGGAAATGCTGATTAAATCACGAACACTTTTCTTAATGGTCTGGGGAGTGATTCCATGTTCCTCATTGTATTTCTGCTGTATTTTACGCCTTCGCTCTGTCTCAGAAATGGCATTCTTCATGGAATCTGTCATCATATCTGCATACATGATTACATGCCCCTCTGCATTTCTGGCAGCACGTCCCACCGTCTGTATCAGTGAGGTTTCCGAACGAAGAAAACCCTCCTTATCTGCATCCAATATGGCAACCAAGGTGATTTCCGGAATATCCAAGCCTTCTCGAAGCAGATTAATTCCCACCAATACATCAAACACATCCAAACGCATATCTCTGATAATCTCTGCCCGTTCCAGCGTATCAATATCGGAATGAAGATATTTTACACGAATTCCCACATCTTTCATGTATTCTGTTAAATTCTCTGCCATCTTCTTTGTTAAGGTGGTGACTAACACCTTATTGTGCTTTTCCACTTCCTTATTGACTTCTCCGATCAAATCATCAATTTGTCCCTCTATGGGACGAACAGAAATCTCTGGATCCAAAAGCCCTGTGGGTCTGATAATCTGTTCTGTACGGAACAGCTCATGTTCCTCCTCATAGACAGAGGGTGTGGCAGATACAAAGAGCATCTGTGCAATTTTGCTCTCAAATTCTTCAAAATTCAAGGGACGATTATCCTTGGCAGAGGGCAGACGGAATCCATATTCCACCAATGTATTTTTTCGGGACTGATCCCCAAAGAACATTCCACGCACCTGCGGAATGGTAATGTGGGATTCATCCACAATAATCAAAAAATCCTCCGGGAAATAATCCATCAGTGTATGGGGCGGTGCTCCTTCCGGCATTTGATTCATATGTCTTGAATAATTTTCAATGCCGGAGCAAAAACCTGTCTCCTTCAGCATTTCACAATCGTAGTGTGTCCGCTCTGCAATTCGCTGTGCCTCCAATAGTTTATCTTCACTTTTAAAATAAGCAACCCGTCCCTTCAATTCCTCTTCAATATCCTCCACTGCCCGGTTAATCTTCTCCTGAGGCACCACATAATGAGAGGCTGGAAAAATTGCCAAGTGCTCCATACTCCGCTTAATTTCCCCCGTCAGCACATCAATTTCCGTAATCCGATCAATCTCATCACCAAAAAATTCTACACGAAATGCCGTATCCGAAAAGTTGGCCGGTATGATTTCCAGTACATCCCCATGAATTCGAAAGGAACCTCTCTTAAAATCCATCTCATTTCTGGTATACTGAATGTCAATCAGTTCTCGAATTACCTCATCCCGTTCACGTTCCATGCCTGGTCGCAGAGAGATCATCATTCCCATATAGTCCTCCGGGCTGCCCAGTCCATATATGCAGGATACACTGGCAATGACAATAACATCCTTACGTTCTGTCAGTGAGGCTGTAGCAGAAAGCCTCAGCTTGTCGATTTCCTCATTGACCGCTGAATCCTTGGCGATATAAGTATCTGTGGAGGGAACATAAGCCTCTGGCTGATAATAGTCATAATAGGAGACAAAATACTCTACTGCGTTTTCAGGGAAAAACTCCTTAAATTCTCCGTACAACTGACCTGCCAAGGTTTTATTGTGAGCGATAATTAACGTAGGCTTATTCAGTGCCTGTATCACATTTGCCATGGTAAAGGTTTTTCCGGAACCTGTAACACCCAGCAACGTCTGGAATTGGTTGCCTTCCTGAAATCCCTTGACCAGCTCTGCAATGGCTTGGGGCTGATCTCCAGTCGGTTCATAGGGCGAACACAGCTTAAACATGGATTCTTCTTGTTTTCTCATTGTTATATTTACCTCCAGGCATACATTTATGCACGATTGCAAATTATCAATATATATCTTTCATGATATTTAGTATACCACAAAAGAAATAAAAAGTACAGAACATTTGCAAACATTTGTTCTGTACTTTAAAACCTCTTTGTTGAAATACTTTAGAGCCTTTTGGCGAATCCATGCTCTTGTTCTCTCTCCTTTTGCTGACATCACTCATCTCCTCTTTGCGGCAATAATGCCGTATATGTTCTTATGATATGACTGTTCTTTTGTCAACCAAACAACAGAACCCTTTGCTTTGAGAACACGTTATTTTGTGTATCTATTTTTGATTTCTGCGGTATCATTATTTATCCTATATTTTTCCTTTATATTTTCATATTTACTGAAAAATCAAGTATGACATAGTAGCTTTCATAATATTTTTCCACTTTGGCACATCCTCATATAGACAGTTGTAATCTCCAACCAACATAGAACCATTCTGTTGGTGAACAGTATAAAATACCAAATGATACATGTCATTTTCTCCAATGACCAATCGATAACTTAGAAAATGGAGCGGTGATGCCGTCTTCTGAATCATTCCCTCTTCTAATAATTCTATGTAAATTCCTGTTGTTTTCAATTGTTCTAAAATACCTGCTTTTACCTCTTCCAAACTGATATTTTTCTTTTCTGTGACGGAAAACTGCATGGTTAAACTGAGCCCCAATATTTCATTTACTAACACTGTCAAATGCTTTTTCTTGGTATGAACTCTTAAATAGTCAATGGGAAGAGGTATACGTACGTGCCGTTGAAAAAAGGAAACCTCTCTGATGCGTATCATTTCTTCCGAATAATAGATGGTTCCCTGTCCCATCTGCTTTTTTACTTCTTTAAGGGGCAAAAAAGAAGGCTGTATAAAACCTCCATCTGCCTCCTGCAATTCTTTCCCTAGAATTTTCTCTTCATCTCTTATTTTTGATATTTTTTCTTCTAACCTTTTAAAATTCATATGTTTTCCTCCTAATTTACACTTTTATCTAACAGTTTCTTGATTTTTTAGATTTCATTGTACTTTTTTGCTTTCCACTTCTGTTTCGTCCAATAATTCTTCCAAACCTACATAAGATGCCAGCAAAACTGACATCTTATGTTTTTTCTTTATTATAACCATACCCTATTTTCAATTTGCTTTGTAACTATTCCGTACCTTCATAGTTACGAGCAAAGAACCATGCAAAATTGCCTACGGCAATGGTTCTTTGCCTGTTATATCCACTTTTTCTTACGGTCTGTGCAGTAAATGCACAGACCTACTGAACAGTTACTTTGCTTTCTTCTTTTGGTACTTTAAATATCCTAAAATCAATGAGATACTTACCAAAATATAAGCCATCATAATTGGTTTTGATATGTAAGGCAGCTGTAAAACCGTTGAAATCAGCAATATCACATATATGATTCCTGTAATGATTCTGGTACGATATCTGTATACTTTATACTCACTTTCATCTAAGCGTTTTACATCATTCGCCACTGGTGCCATAAATACAATAATTCCAGCTGCCATTGTGCTGATGCCAAGATGAAGAGCAGGCATATACGGTATCCATTTTATTCCCATAAAGCAAATTAGTAATGCCAAAATGGATATAACAGCACATTTTTTTTGACTATCCGCATGATATCCGCCTGAATACAAGCGTAACGGAACAAACACAAGTAAAAATATTCCACCTTGAAGCATTACATTACAGACAACTGCTGCAACCAAAACAATTAGTATTGTGAGAGCATTTACCTTCAACTGCCGATAACCATATTCTAGGATTTCTCTTTCTTCCCTATCTAATTCAGGGCTTAGTTCCAGTAAACTCATATTCTCTAGAATTTTCTTAACTTTTTCATTGATTTCGGTTCTTTCGGCTGATAACCTGCTAATGGGCAAGATGTATTTGCATCTACAACTGCCATTCCATAAGCCGCTTTTGTTATAACATCCTTACATACTTTTTTTACTCTTGTGTTCTTTGAATTCATTTTTCAATTTCCTTTCATTTTACAAATCTGGGGTTACTATTTACTTCTATCCTCCTTCCTGTTTTTCTTTTCTTAATATTACACTATTTTTCATGTTTTTTTTCATACTTGTCAAAAATAACCAATCTTTTGTATAAAATAACCATCACTTAAAAAATAAAGACAAATAATTCGATTTAATTACATTTTTTAACTGTTCAGAGTCAACCTCATCCGTAAAAATTCCTTCTACAGCCAAATGCGTTTGTCCTACATTTTTTATGGCTGATATACCATAACATTTACTTTAAATTCATCTTTTGTGTACTCTATATCCAAGGTTCCATGCATACTCTCCACCATATTTCTCACATTTTCCAAGCCAATACCATGTCCATCTTCCTGTTTATTACTAAGGAATTTATCCCCCTTCTTTTTTATCTCTCCATGATATGTATTTTTTATCATCAAATATAAGATTCCTTTTTCATAATTGATATCAACTTTTAACTCTTTTTTTTCACTTGTTTTTGAAGCCGTGACTGCATTGTCCAACAGATTTCCTATAATTACATTCATATTAAAAATGTCTAACTGTAACCCTTCTGGAATTTTTATATTTACATCTATCTGCAATAAATCCTCTTCGGCTTTTGTCAAAGCATAATTTAAAATTGCATCTATCTCTTTATTCCCGGAATCCACAAATACTCGAGGATTATCCATAAATCTGTACATTCCTTTTAAATATTCTAAAATATTATCTGCCTTATCTTCCTTCGCCAAACAATACAACTCTTTCATATGTTCCTTCATATCATGCCGTAAGCCACGCACCTTTTGTTCCGTTTCAGTCATAATATCTATTTGATTCTGATAAAGCTCTGCCTGTTGTTTTTGCCACTCTTGTTTTCTCAACTTCGAATAAGTATCCACAATCACATGATAAATATACCATACAAAAGTATTAATAATAATTAGCCCCACACTTTCTTCTACTACAAAAAACTTATTATGTATGTTTTCAGCTAATAGTAACACTATCATTACTATACTTATCATTGGTATAATAATTAGAATATGCACCTGTTTTTCAATTTTTTGTTTCCCAGTATTTTTTACTATTTTTTCCCCTGCCAGTTCACAACATTGAACCAATAAAACCGTAACAATAGAAAAAACTTGATCACTTTCTCCTCCCCATGTATAATTTCCCAGCAAAGAGACTGCAATCACATCACATATTCCATTCACTGCATAAACCATAGTTGATACTAATATACGTTTTTTCCATTTTCCCTCATATAAAAAAGCAATTACTACCAATCCTCCCCAATTTACAATCAAGTTGAACAGTGGATAATGAAACACCAAAAATATGATAATTATTCCGAAATAATAAGTAATATAGCCTATCAACTCTTCTCTTTCTCTTCCATCCTTTACGTCAAAGAATACATGCATAAAACGCCATATAATCCACAGGCGTATTCCATTGGTAACACAAGCTATTACTATATCAATATAATCCATATTCTATTTTCTCCCCTTTTGGCTTACCTGTTGCTTTACTAAATTGCGGTATGTACGGCTTATAGGGTATTTTTCTTCATTATACAATGTAACATATTCATATTCGAATTTAGTGACATATTTGTCATTTACTAAATAAGATTTATGTATTCTGACAAAAGATGGTGGTACCATTATCTCCACTTCCTGCAGGTTCCCATAGAACTCTAGCCTCTCTTTGACTGTCTGTATCGCAACTTTTCTGCCAACGCTTTGAAAATAGACAATATCACTATATGAAATTTTATTATAGCTGTGCCCCTTTTTAAATTCAAAATACATATCCCTATCTTCTGTTTGTTTCAAATATCTTCTCAACACCTCTGCTATTTTCTCTTTTTCCAATGGTTTGAGCAAAAAATCAACGGGCTGTGTAGAAAATAATTGCAATGCATAATTAGGTTCATAGGAAACATAGACAATTCCTGTCCGATAATCCTCCAACTCCTGCCTGATAAAAGTGCCTATTTCTATCCCCGTGTTTTCTTCTGCCAATTCAATATCTAAAAACAGAAGATCCAACGGAAAGGCTTGTCCCAAATATTTACACAACTCTTCTCCTGAATACCATATTTCACAGTCAATTATAATACCAAGTTCGTCACCAATCTCCCTAAAATATTTTTCCAGTTGAGAACCTATTCCTTTATCATCATCACATATTCCTATTTTTATCAATTCTCTTACCCGCTTTCATCATTATAGTATAATTGATGTTCAACATAACTATTGCCTTTTTGTATCATAACCATATTCTAAGACACCCATGTCTCATTGTCAACTCAATTTAACTATAATCATATATACAAAAGCACCATTGCCAAGATATTTGACTGAAATAAGTAAAAAGTAGTGGGTGATACCTGATCTCCCACTACAACCTACAATTCATTTTCTTTTATGCAATAAAACACCACAAATATTACTTCCAATCACACCTATTACAAATGTTATGCCTCCGGCTTTTATACAGTACTCCCCAGCCAACATATTTGCATTCCAGTATATTGTCATTTCTATGGTTGGATCCTGATAAGGCAATCCTGCCATCAAATCAAAATACAAACCAATCACTATGATAATCAGTCCAGAAAGCAAACATGCCCAAAATAGTACTTTCATTTTTTTCACAAATATCTGCTCCTCTTATCATAATTTTCAATATCCCCCACACACTGGTATCCACATTTTTACTTCAGATACTTTCATGGCTCCTTTCTCCAAAGGATATCATTGTTTCATTATAAACTTATCCTTACTGATTTGTCAATTTTAAATATCTGTCAAAGGCAGCCGCACCACAAAGCAATTATATCCCTGAAACTGTTGATAAAAAATCTTCCCTTTATGCTTTTCCACAATAGCTTTTGAGATGGCAAGTCCCAGCCCTGTGCCGCCATCGCTTTTTCTTGCTTTATCTCCACGCACAAAGGCATCAAAGATAGACTCCTGCAATTCCTTTGGAATCATTCTGCCGTCATCCAGCACCTGCAGTTCCACCTGTTTTCTTTCTTCCAAAGATAAAATCTGCACCTTGATTTTATTTCCGCATTCATTGTATTTCAAAGCATTTGTCAGAAGATTGCTGATAACCCTTCCCAATGACTGCTCCTCTGCCCAAATCGTATATCCCTGTTCCGGAATTTCCACCTTTAGTTCCTTCCCCTGTCTTATAATATCCTCGTAATATTCTGCACAAATTTTCCGCACCAACTCACAAAAATCCAACTTCTGTAATTGCAGTCTGTAATTCTGATTTTCCATCTTTAACATTAAAAACATATTTTCTGCCAGACTGCACACTCGATCTGCCTTTTGGTCAATGGTATGATAATAGGACGAAAGTTTATCCTTTGGCACCAGCTCCCCTTCCAACGCATTGGCATAGCTTTTGATGGTGGACAGTGGTGTTTTGATATCATGGGAAAGTTCCAGCAGCAGCTGCTGTTTCTTTCGCTCCATCTTCTCCTTTTCCTGCCTGCTCTCCTGCAATCTTCTTGTCATCAGATTAAAGGTATCTCTGATTTCCTCAAATTCCTTATCTGCACGAAAATCAAGCCAAACAGCCTCTTCCCCCTGTTTCACCCGCTCCATGCCTTTTACCAGCTCATTGATTGGTTTTTTAATTTTCCGCTTCAGATACAAACTTAGCACAAAGCAGTTACATATAAATAAAGCCAGGAAGCTTATACTCAAAATTCTATCAGCTGTGGTTCCTCCCTGACTTCCATTGCCTAAAGTAACATTCATCGAGAAGTTCACCAAGGAGCGTTCATAAAAGCAGATATAATAATGAGCATCTTTTTCCACATACTGCATCATGGTCACATAGGGATTATCCTCACTGGAATTAATGTTCAAAAGAGAGGTTACTTCTTTTGGGGTATACTGTGTGTTCTCTGTCTTTTTTTCTCCATATACTTGCACTACACAGAAATTTTCATCTAATTCCTCCACCCATCCCCCCATTTTCTCAATCCGAGACAGTGACAATATCTTACCATTCTCATCCACAAAAATATCATTTTCCAAACTTTTCAAATCTCCATTTGTAAAATAAACCATGGTTCCAATAAGGCATAGAATGAAAGACACCAACAGCACAATGGAAAATATCACATAACTCATAAACAGTTTGGCAAATATGCTTTTGGGAAACTGTAACCTTTGTTTACTCTTTTTCAAATTTATATCCCAACCCTTTCACAGTTTTCAAACATTTGGGAGCTTTGGGATGCTCCTCAATCTTTGCCCGCAAATTGCTGATATGTACCATTAATGTATTGTCATCTGAAAAATAATCTTCTCCCCATACATAATCATAAATCTGCTGTTTGGTGTAGATTCTGCCGGGGCTTTCCATCAAAAGCTTCAGGATCAGAAATTCTGTTTTTGTCAGCTCAATGGTCTCTCCCCGCTTTTTCACAATGCCCTCCTGAACATAGAGCTGCAAGTCAAAGTGTTCATAAACCTTCCTTTTTACTTCCTGATAATCGTAGGTTCTTCGCAGCTGTGCCTTGATCCTTGCCACCACCTCCATGGGATTATAAGGTTTGGTGATATAATCATCTGCCCCAAGTTCTAATCCCAGAATTTTATCATAATCCTCCCCTCTGGCAGTGAGCATGATGGCTGGCACCTTGCTGACTGTGCGGATCTTGCGAAGCACTGCAAAGCCATCAAGCCCCGGCATCATAATATCCAACAAAACCAGATGGGGCTGTTCCTTCTGAAACAGCTCCCATGCCTGTATCCCATCCTCTGCCTTAATTAATTCTATATTTTCCTTTGCCACATACAGTTCCAGTACCTGAAGCAATTCTACTTCATCATCCGCAGTTAATACTTTATAAATCATGGTTTCCTCTTCTTCATTTTTAATTCTTTGCAAAGACAGCATAAAGTGCAGTCTTATACTAAATAGTTACATACTTTCGTAACTATTCAGTACCTTCATAGTTACGAGCAAAGAACCATGCAAAATTG
>CAMWHJ010000055.1 GCA_947174015.1 uncultured Lachnospiraceae bacterium
GCAATAAGATACAATGCCTGTTTGCCATGCAAAAAAATCAGAAAAATGAATAAACCCCTTCCAAATGGTTATACTATAAATAGAAGAACTAATTATTCAGGTTTATTAATGAATATGAATTTTTAACAGTATCTATGAATCCATTGATTTTACAAGCTATTTCCCCAGTATTATCGCATTATCAATAAAGTTATATGGTGTCTGCTGATAAACATAATAATTCAGCCAGTTGGCATAAAAACTGTTGGCATGGGCACGCCATTGGAGAAGAGGTCTTTGTTTCTCATCATCCTTTGGATAATAGTTATAAGGCAAATCAATATCCAGTCCCTTTGCCTTATCTCTCTTATATTCTATGTCCAAAGTCATACGGTCATACTCCGGATGCCCCATGACAAAAATTTTTTTACCGTTCTCTGCCATACACAGAAACACACCCACCTGCTGGGATTCTGCCAGAATGGTTAAATCCTTACATTGCTTAATTTCATCTGCATCTACGGTGGTATGGCGGGAATGAGGTGCCATAAACACATCATCAAAGCCCCGCACTAAGGGAATCTTCCGATTCAACACCTGATGCTCATAGACCCCGAAAAGCTTCTTGGAAAGCTTCTGCTTTTGGATCCCATAATGATAATATATACCCGCCTGAGCCCCCCAGCAGATATGCACTGTGGAGGTCACATTGGTGTTAGTCCAGTCAAAAATCTCTGTCAGCTCCTGCCAGTAATTTACCTCTTCAAACTCCAGATTCTCCACTGGTGCACCAGTAATAATAAATCCGTCAAACTTTCTGTTTCTTACTTCAGAAAACAGCTTATAAAACTGATTCAAGTGGCTGGTGGGCGTATTCTTCGACACATGAGACTCCACATAAACAAAGGTAATGTTAATTTGCAGCGGTGTGTTGGACAGTGCACGCAAAAGCTGCAGCTCTGTATCCTGCTTTAACGGCATTAAATTCAAAATCCCTATCTCCAAAGGACGGATATCCTGATTCATCGCCCTGGTCTCATCCATGACAAATATATTTTCATTCTCTAAAATTCCCTTTGCCGGCAAATCTCTCTGTACTTTTATTGGCATCTTTACATCCTCCTTTTCTGCCTTCTAATTTCAAGAAGCACTCTGTCTGGCTGATTCTTTTCATAAACTGTGTATTCTTTTATCCAACAATTATAATATATTTCATAACTATTCAGCACCCTCATAGTTATGAGCAAAAATCCATGAAAAATCACTCAAGGTACTGGATTTTTGCCCACTAATTCATTACAATAGAAAGTTCGCAGAGCGTGCTTTCTATTGTTTACATTTTATTACGGTCTGTGCAGTAAATGCACAGACCTGCTGAACAGTTACTATATTTCTATTTTGTCATATCGAGCATATCCTGTTCTGATATAATCGGTATATTTAATTCCTGTGCCTTTTTATTTTTTGAGGATGCTGAGGTTTTATCGTTGTTGATAAGATATGTTGTTTTGGAAGTAACACTGCCGGTTACCTTTCCACCATTCTTCTCGATAAATTCCTTCATTTCACTGCGGTTGGCAAACTGCTCCACACTGCCGGTAATTACAAATATCATCCCTTCAAAATAGTTCTGCCCCTGTTCTTTTTCTTCAAAAGTCACAATCTGACACAATTCCATAAATTGTGCACAATTCTCTTCCTTTTGAAAATAACTGCAAAAGCTTTTCGCTATCACCTCACCAATTCCCACAATACCACTGATGACATCCTCCTTTGCATTCATCAATGCCTCTGGAGTATCACCAATTTCTGCACAGATCAGTTTTGCTGTGGACAGACCTACATTAGAGATACCTAACCCATACAATAACTTGGGCATTGTCGTCTTCTTTGCCTTTTCCAAACTTTCCATCAGCTTTTGATAGGATCTTTCACCAAACCCTTCCATGGTAACAATGGCTTCTTTGTACTGATCTAACCGGAAAATATCTGCATAATTTTTGATAAAACCGGAATCCACAAATTTCTCCAAGGTGGATTCCGAAAGTCCCTCAATATTTAAGGCATCTCTGCTGACAAATAGGGTAAAGGCTTTGATCCGCTTTGCCTGACACTGTGGGTTCACACAGTAAAGGGATTCTCCTTCTTTCACTCTCCGGATCTCTGTACTGCCGCCACAGACCGGACATACCTCCGGCACTTCTGCACTGTTGCTTTTGGTGATATTCTCGGCAATTTGAGGAATAATCATATTGGCTTTATATACCTTGATAATATCACCGATTCCCAACTGTAACGCCCGCAAAACGCTCACGTTATGAACACTGGCACGACTTACGGTGGTTCCCTCTAATTCCACTGGGTCAAACACTGCCACCGGATTAATCAGTCCCGTGCGAGAGGCACTCCATTCAATATACTGTAATTTAGTCTCTGCCATTTCATCTGCCCATTTAAAAGCAATGGCATTTCTGGGAAATTTTGCTGTTCGTCCTAAAGAAATTCCATAGGCAATATCATCATAGGTGACTACCAAACCATCCGATGGTACATCATTATCTGAAATTCTGTCCGCAAAGGCTTGTACTGCCTCTGCCACCGTATCTTTGGTGACTTTCTCATATTCCACCACCTGAAAGCCCTGTTTTGAAAGCCATTGAAACTGCTTTTCCACTGAATTTTCAAAATCTATCTCCTCTGCCCGCACCAGCGCAAAGGCAAAAAAATTTACATTCCGCTTGGCTGTAATTTGATTGTTCAGCTGACGCACTGAACCGCTGCACAAGTTCCTGGGATTTTTATATTTGTCATCCGGGTTCTCTATCTCTGCATTAATTTTCTCAAAATCAGAATAACGAATCACTGCTTCTCCGCGAAGAATCAGTTCTCCCTGATATTGAATTTTCAAGGGGATATTTTGAAAAGTTCTGGCATTGTTGGTGATTACCTCGCCAATCACACCATTTCCTCTGGTCACTGCCTTCACCAGCTCTCCATGATGGTAGGTCAATACCACCGTCAACCCATCCAGCTTCCACGAAAGCAATGCCTCCTTATCTTTCAACCATTCTCTTAACTCCTCCACCTGCTTTGTCTTATCCAAGGAAAGCATGGGAACTTCATGTTCCTCTTTAGGAAGCTCCGATAATGCCTCATACCCCACCTTCATGGTAGGACTGCCGGAAAGCACTACTCCTGTCTTTTCTTCCAGTGCTGCCAGTTCATCATATAATTTATCATATTCCAAATTGGAGATTATTTCTCTGTCTTCTGAATAGTAAGCCTTTGCTGCCTCATTTAGTCTGTCTGTCAGTTCTCTGATTCGTTCCATTGCTTCCATTGTTCTTTCCCTCTCTTAATGCCATAGGTCTGTTGTCTGAATCGGATAAAAGCCGCATTAACTCTGCCAATTCCGTTTCTGTCACATCCCGATATTCTCCTCTTTTCAAATTCCCAAGTTTTATATTCATGACCCGAATGCGCTTTAATGCCACTACCCGATAGCCAAAATACATACACATTCTTCGAATCTGTCTATTTAATCCTTGAGTTAATATAATTTTAAAGGTGTAATCATCCACCTTGGTTACTTTGGATGGTTTGGTGACTGCATTGATTTCTTCTAAAGGTACTCTGCCTGCCATTTTTGTGAGAAATTCATCAGTCAGCTTCTTATTTACCTTTACCACATATTCTTTTTCATGTCCATTGGCACTGCGCATCATTTTATTGACGATATCTCCATAGTTGGTCAGCAGTATTAACCCCTCGGAATCCTTATCTAACCTGCCTGCATAATAAATACGCTCTGGATAGTTAATGTAATCAATGATATTATTTTCCTCCATTTTCTCTGCTGTACACACAATGCCCTTCGGTTTATAAAAAGCAAGCAGAATCTTCTTCTGAATCGGAGCTGCTTCTTTTCCTTTTACCAGAACCCTTTGCCCTTCTTTGACCTTTGCCCCTACTTGGGCTGTTTCTCCGTCAATTTTTACTTTTCCTGCTGCTATGAGACGGTCTGCCTCTCTTCGGGAACATACACCGGCTTCCGACAAATATTTATTCAACCGAATTTCTTTTTCCTTCATGAAACCACTGACCTTTCCTTGTATTTTTCGCTGCCTTGCCCCCTTGGAACGAAAATTCTTGATTTCTCTTTATATTTTAATGAAAACAAAAGGCATGCGTTGTCACATGCCTTTCCGTCTTATGTATTTATCTTGTCTCTAAAAATTCTGTTTTAATATATGCTTCTGTTCCGTTGTAGTCAATTTTTGTCCAGCCATCTGCATAATCCATAATTTTCTTGTAAGTTTCTCCAGTAAAGGCAGTTCCAATTTTTTTGGAATCTTGGCTCATGCCCTGACGAACATTTGCTGTTTCTTTTACATAAACAATTTGTGCAGGTGCACTGCTCTCATTCTCATTGCTGAGTTCGGCTGATACGGAACCACTGCCATCGGATGTGGCTTCCACAAAATCAGCCTTTACATATCCCTGCTGTCCCTTGTAGTTAATAAGAATCCAACCATCTTTCTCGCCCAGTTTTTCTGCGGCTTGTCCACTATTCAGCTTTCCGATTGCATCAGCACTTTCAGATGCGTCGTTACGCACATTCACATTTTCTTTTGCCTTTACATAAGCAGCCTTTTCTTCCTCAGGTGTCTCATTTTCTGCAGTTTGCTCCTGACTCTCTGGTTCCTGCGTAGGCTCTGGTGTAGTTTCATCTGCCTTGGCACTCTGTTCATTTTTACTTTCTAGCTGCCCCACAAATTCTTTTAAATCACTGTCATCACTTAATGCCTGCTCGTATCTCTTCTGAGATGCCTCAAATAAATCAGCTACTTCCTTATCATTCTTTATAAGATCCTGAATGTATTCTTTCTCTGTATCTTCCAGTTTATTCTGAATAAATAAGCTGCCATCCTCCTTTTCCATCACATAAAAGGAGAGAAGTCCCGGTGCTGTGGTGGAAATACCCACAAACTTTGCCTCATAGCTTACAAATACCACATAGGTATTTTCGTTCATTCCTGCTTTAGTATAGCAGATAATATTATTATAGCTTTCTGTATGTTCACTGTTCGTTCTGACCGCTTCTTCATCCTCCGGCAGAACCTCTGCCAGAATTTGCTTTAAAGTTTCCACATCATTATTTGCCATAGAGTTAAAGTAACTCTGAATCAGATTGTCAATTTCTGGATATTCCGTAGTGCTTAAGGAATTGGCTGGTTCCACTACTTCGTTTTCCTTAACATCATCCTTCTGTTCTTCTTCCTGCTCCTCTACCTGAGCCTGCTGTTTTTGCTCCTGCTGCTCCGACAGATTTACTAATATCACCACAAGAACAATAAATGCCAGTGCTCCAATGAGATACTTCCAGTTCTCCTTAAAAAATTTCTTAATTCCCTCTATTGAAAACTTCATAGTTTACCTCCTGATTTCAAGGTCTTGTAATTTTATTCCATTTTTCATCAAAAAATGCGTCTGGAGGGATTCGAACCCCCGCCACATGGTACCGGAAACCATTGCTCTATCCCCTGAGCTACAGACGCTGAATTTCTAAATTTCTCTTTATTCAAAATATTTTTTGCCATATTATTAATTTACACTAACTATTTTTGTATTCATTATTGTCTACTCCTATTTTCTACCATCTAACTATTGTAAAATATAGTAACTGTAAAAAAATAATAACAAAACATACTATATCATATTCTTTTTTTATTTTCAAGTGCAAAATTTTATAAGGAGTATTTATGAATACAAAAAAGGCATAAAGGGACTTCTTTTTACACAAAAAATTTATTACAGAGCGGCTTTCCACCGCTCTGCTGCCGACCACCATACATAACAGCCATTTCATTTATAACATACGAAATCCTCGTTCTTCCATAGAATATTGATAGATATGGTTGGACAAAATCTCCTCCGGCGGAATCTGAGTTGTATTGATATCCTGTACCATCTCCAACATTTCTTTGGGCGGCAATGCTTTTGACACTGGTACCAGTAACACTTCATGAACACTACTGGGAAGAATATACACATCCTCTCCCAACTCCTGAGCAAACATTTCCATCACATCTTCATACAGCATACAAGCTGCCCCATAAAAATTTATTTGATTAGAAAGTACATACATAGGAATCTTATGCTCACTTTCCTCTATTTCCTGCATAAATTCTTCCAAAGCTTCCTGTTCTTGCTCATCGGTTACCGAAAACAGTTCCCGCAGCGTATCCTCCATTTTGCGAATTCCTGCAATGAGACGTCTGGGTGCATTCTGTGCTGCAATGGCAAGAACTTCTTTCTCTGTCACATTCCATAACTGCAAATGCTTTTTCTTAATTAAAACAGCTCCGTTTTTTTCTCTGCCTACATGAAAGGACACATAAGGTACCACTGCCAAATCCAGAAAAGGTATATAAGGACACTCTTCCAACAATTGACGGTTTCTATCCAGATTAATAATACGATAGACAATATGTTCTTGTATCTGTTCAAAATTTCGAAAACGCTCCACATCAAAATCTGTGGTCTGCACTGTATTTCGATAGCTCTTTAAAATACTCAGTGAAATTTCATTGAGACCTTTTCCCTGCAGGAACTCCTGATAATATTCCTCCAAGTAAACAGCAGGTGCCATATTGCTGTCCTTATGCCTTATCATAAGTCCCTTTCGCACCACACCGTTATTTTTGCCCATCTCAATCACTGTCACCTGAACATTGTCTCCCACCAGTTCTGCCACCAATTCTTTTACAGAAGCCAAAAAACCTTCATATTCCATTTCCATAAAATACCTCCAAATACATTTGGGGGAATTATGCACAACTGTGCACAACCTTGCAATGATAAAAACATCATATCATAAATTTTATGAAATGTCCTGAAATTTATTTTTTTTTTAGAAAATATAAGATTACTTGTTATTGTTCCCAGTAACGATCACTTCACTGCCCCTATGATTTCCTGACAGATTTCTTCCACTGTTTTTCCATCGGTGGCAACGGTAATATCTGCTGCTGACTCATATCTGGCTCTCCGCTTCTCCATCAGGCTGCTGATGTACTCCACATTCATATTGCCGTTTAATATGGGACGTGCATTGCTGTTTTTCACACGTTCATAGATGGTGTCTGGTTCTGCCGTAAGCAGAACAATTTTCCCCTGCCCTTTCATAATGTGAATATTTTCATCCCGGAGAACTACACCACCGCCGCAGGATACCACCACTGGCTTTTTCTCTTGAAATTTCCGCAACATTTCTGTCTCCAAATCCCTAAAGTGTTCCTCACCAAAGGTCTCAAAAATTTTAGAAATACTCATACCTGCTTCTTGGGCAATCAATGTGTCCATCTCAATCTGTTCCACCTGCAA
This sequence comes from uncultured Lachnospiraceae bacterium, assembly GCA_947174015.1. Taxonomy (GTDB): domain Bacteria; phylum Bacillota; class Clostridia; order Lachnospirales; family Lachnospiraceae; genus RUG11237. The sequence goes on from CAMWHJ010000055.1 coordinate 7,366, forward strand.
TTTTTCTTTCAGCATATTGGCTATGGTGGATTTTCCCGTTCCCATAAAGCCGATCAACATAATATTAAAATCTATTCCTGCCATGTGAATCTCCTTATTTTTTATGAAGTATCTGAAGTATCTTCTTTAAATCCTTAAGGCTAAGCTGCCCCGGTGCTGATACCTGTGTAAGGCTTGCAAAGGTCAGGGCAGAACCAAAAAACTCACCTGAAATCCGGCTGACAACCCCTAGTTCTGACATAGACATGGTAATCACAGGAATCTTTGCTTTGCCATTCTTCATTTCCTGTGTGGCATCTAAAAGAGTCAGTACATCTTTTTCACTCTCCGGCATTACTGCGATCTTGGCAATATCTGCTCCTAACTCCTCCATGGTCATTAACCGTTTCACCATCTGCTCCTTGGAGGGTGTCTTAAAAAATTCATGGTTCGAAGCCACCACTTTACTGCCCTCACTCTGAATTTCTTTTATCAGCAAGTCCGCTGTAAGTTCCGGCATAAACACCTCCACATCCACCAAATCCGCCCTTTTTGCCGCCTGCCGCAGAAGATTTCCATATGTTTCCTTTGAGCCATCATACTCACCGCCCTCCCCTTTCGTTCGGATGGTAAATAGAAGTGGCTTATCTTCCAAAATATTTTGTAGATTTTTTAACAATCCATCCAATTCTTCTGTGGGATGACCATTTTTCCAAAAGTCTGCACGCCATTCCACCAAATCTGCCTCTGACTTGGCTGCCTCCTCTGCTGCTTTCAGAATCTCTGTGTCTGTTTTTCCCATAACAGGCACACAGATTTTAGGAATGCCATCCCCTAAAATTACGTTTTTTACCTTTACTTTCTGAATCATAGCTTTCCACTTTCTTACAATGTATGTAACTGTGCAGCAAATGCACAGCCTTAAGCTGAAAGGTTCCTAATGTGTCAATCTTCTCAGCCCAGAAGTTCGCTTAAACCATTGATTATTTTCTTATATTCTGCTTCCACCTCAGGCATCATCTCCTTTGCCTGCTCCAACTCACCACAGCGAAGATATTCCACCTGCTGGCTAATGCATTTGTACAAATTAACTAAAGACAGATTTCCACAGACTCCCTTCAGTGCATGTGCTTCCTCAAAGGCTCCCGTAACATCTTCCTGTGCAAGTGCCTCCTGCAATTTCTGATAATGGGACTCCTGCAAAAATTTTTTTAAAAACTTTTCTATCATCTGGGAATTTCCCATAAAACGCTCCAGCATTTCATCTACATTTATGCCTAAATCTACCAACTGCTGTTTTCTTTCTGCTTCCATGACTTCTCTCCTTGTTTTTATTGTTATCAATACATATATCCGAATGATTTTATCAATCAGAACTAACTTTTTCATCAGGACTGCACATCCGGTCTTACAGTAAATGCACAATTTTATTTCTTCGTTATCTTATAAAAAAATCCTTTGTGCTTATCAAAATATAAATTATTTTATCATACTCCCATGACAGATTCAAGAAAATTTGTCAAGAAATGTACGCTGTTGACGACAGTCAGGTAAGACCAAACTGCTTTCTAAAAACCTTTAAAATACTGCTTAAATCACATCAAAAAGCGACAGTTGGTTTGTTTCCGGCAAGTTGGCTAAAATGCCCAGATCTGCCATCAGATCGATAACCGTCTTGCTGACCTTGGTACGCTGCCTAAAATCATCCTTTGACAGAAACATTCCCTGCTCGGCTGCCTCCTCCACCGCATCCGCCGCCTTATCTCCCAAGCCTTCAATGGTGGATAATGCTGGCATCAGCTTGCCGTCAATTATCTGAAATACCCTCGCCTTGGCTTTGTAAATATCCATGGTATGAAATTCCAGTCCTCTGGCATACATTTCCTGTACAATTTTCATATCCTTTAGCGTATCCTGTTCCTTCTTGGACAAGCTGTCCTTTCTGGCATTGTAATCTGCAATAAAGTAATTCAGCTTTTCCTTTCCCTGACACATTAATTCATAGCTGAAGGCAGTGGCACGAATACTGAAAAAGGCTGCATAATATGCCAACGGATAAAATATTTTACAATAAGCAATACGCCATGCCATGGTCACATACGCCACCGCATGTGCCTTGGGAAACATATACTTAATCTTTTTACAAGACCAGATATACCAATCCGGTACACCATTTTCCGTCATCACCTGCTCCCATTCCGGCTTTAAGCCCTTTCCCTTACGAACACTTTCCATAATCGTAAAGGACAATTCACTTTCCACTCCCTGATAAATCAGATAGGTCATAATATCATCTCTGGTACAAATTGCCGTGGAAATGGTCGCCTTTCCCTCTTCAATCAGCGTCTGGGCATTGCCCAGCCAAACATCTGTTCCGTGAGACAAACCTGAGATACGCACCAGATCCGAAAAACTTTTGGGTTTTGTATCCACAAGCATCTGAATCACAAAATCCGTGCCAAATTCTGGGATTCCTAAAGAACCTAAAGGACAGCCGCCGATATCTTCTGGCTCAATCTTCAATGCCTTGGTACTCTGAAACAGTGACATAACTTCCGGGCTGTCTAAGGGAATCTTCTTGGCATCAATTCCCGTCAAATCCTCCAGCATTCGAATCATGGTAGGATCGTCGTGTCCCAGAATATCAAGTTTCAGCAGGTTATGGTCAATGGAATGGTAATCAAAATGGGTGGTAATAATGTCCGTTGTCATATCATTTGCCGGATGCTGCACTGGAGTAAAGGAATAGATCTCTTCCCCCAAAGGAAGTACAATGATTCCGCCTGGATGCTGTCCTGTGGTTCTGCGGATTCCGGTACATCCCTCCACAATTCTGGATATCTCACAATTTCTCTTATGCTGCCCCCGTTCCTCATAATAATTCTTCACATAGCCAAAGGCGGTTTTGTCAGCCAGAGTACCAATGGTTCCGGCTCGGAAGGTCTGCCCCTCTCCAAAGATAACCTCCGTATATCTGTGAGCCTTTCCCTGATAATCTCCGGAAAAGTTCAAATCGATATCCGGCTCCTTATTTCCTTTAAATCCAAGAAAGGTTTCAAAGGGGATATCATACCCATCTTTTATCATGGGAGCACCACACACCGGACAATTCTTATCTGGCATATCACATCCTGCGGCTCCGGCATATTTTTTTACGTCCTCTGAATTAAAATCACTGTAATGGCATTCCTTGCAAATATAATGAGGCGGCAGGGGATTTACCTCCGTAATTCCTGACATGGTTGCCACAAAAGAGGATCCCACCGAACCTCTGGAACCAACCAGATAGCCGTCCTCGTTAGACTTCCACACCAGTTTCTGGGCAATGATATACATCACCGCAAAACCATTGCTGATAATGGAATTCAACTCACGCTCCAATCGTTCTTTTACAATTTCCGGAAGATGCTCTCCATAAATTTCCGTTGCCTTATCATAACAGATATCCCGCAGCATTTTATCCGAATTGGGAATCACCGGTGGACATTTGTCAGGGCGCACCGGGGAAATCTTTTCAATCATATCTGCAATTTTGTTGGTGTTTGTAATAACAATTTCCTTTGCCTTATCCTCTCCCAAATACATAAATTCTTTCAGCATTTCATCGGTGGTACGCAAAAATAAGGGGGCCTGATTATCTGCATCCTTAAAGCCGTTGCCTGCCATGATAATCCGGCGGTACACCTCATCCTCCGGATCTAAAAAATGCACATCACAGGTAGCCACAACTAATTTATTGAATTCCTCTCCCAGTTTTACAATTCTTCGATTGATGTTTTTTAATTCTTCAATGGAATCCACCGGAGAACGGTCACTTTCCAGCATAAACATATTATTGCCCAAAGGCTGGATCTCTAAATAATCATAAAATTCCACCAGTCTGGTAATTTCCTCCTGAGGTCTGCCGTTTAAAATTGCCTGATACAATTCTCCCGCTTCACAGGCAGAGCCAATCAAAAGTCCCTCGCTGTATTTCAGATACAAGGACTTGGGAATTCTTGGTTTACGATTAAAATAATTTAAGTGGGAGTAGGAAATCAAACGGTATAAATTCACACGCCCCACATCATTCTGTGCCAATATAATGGCATGATAATAGGGCAGCTTTTTCACACGCTTTTCTGACAAAATGGAGATATTATTAATATCATCCATGGTTTTCACATCCCGTTCCTCCAACATGGGCATGAATTTTAGAAAAATATGGGCAGTTGCCTGTGCATCATCCACCGCCCTGTGATGATTTTCCAAGGACACCCCAAGAACCTTTGCCACTGCATCCAAGGTATGCTTATTTAATGATGGCAAAAGCATTCTGGCAAGGGCAACGGTATCCACACTGGTAAAATTTCTCTGTATTCCCAGATTTTCACAGTTTTTCTTAATAAAACTCATGTCAAATCCCGCATTGTGGGCAACCATCACACACCCTTCACAGAATTCCAGAAATTTTGGCAGAATCTCATGAATTTCCGGTGCATCCACCACCATATTATCATTGATACCGGTAAGTTTTTCTATCTTAAAGGGAATGGGCTCCTTGGGATTCACAAAACCGGAAAAACGGTCTGTGATCTTTCCCTGTTCCACCTTTACGGCACCAATCTCAATGATCTTGTTTTTCTCAGGGGAAAATCCCGTGGTCTCTAAATCAAAAACTACAAAGTTTCCCTGCAAATCTTGATTCTGAGAGCCCTCTACAATCTCCTTCAAATCATCCACCAGATATGCTTCCACTCCATAGATCACCTTAAAGTCGCTATCATGCGGCACTGCATGATTGGCATCGGGAAATGCCTGTACCACCCCATGGTCGGTAATGGCAATGGCTCTGTGCCCCCATTTCATGGCACGCTTAATAATATCCTTTACATCCGATACTCCATCCATATCACTCATTTTGGTGTGGCAATGAAGTTCCACTCTCTTTTCCAAGGCATTGTCCTCTCGGCTTACGGTAAAATCGCCTATTTTCTTAATGCCCACCACCGAAGCAATGGTTAATTCACTGTCAAAGCGGTCTACGGTGGTAATGCCTTTCACTTTTAAAAAAGCTCCCTTCCTGATTCCCTCTCTCAGCTCCGGTAAAATCTCATCCCGACAGAACATTTTCACCATAATGGTATCGGTAAAATCTGTGATACTAAAAGAAACAATGGTTTTTTCATTTCGGATGGCACGCTCCGTCACCTCCAAAACCTTTCCTTTTATCACCACTTCACCCATCTCACCCTCTATGGTTTTAATGTCCACAGATTCTTGGTCGTAAATATTTTTTCCATAAATTACGTCCGGATCATCATCCTTTTTGCCATAGCCATAAGCATTGGATTTTGTAAAGGGGCGCTTAAATTCCTTAATAACTTCCTTCTTCTGAGCCTTATCTGATGTTTTGGGGATGGATTCTGTCTGTTTTTTGGTTTTTGGTACCGAAACCTTCTCCTGAACCTCACTGTGGCTTTTGGGCTTTCCTAAAGCAGAATTCTGTACAATTCTGGCAATTTCCCGGGAAATGCGGATATCATCCTCTCTGCTGTCGGAATCTTTCTCCTTTTCTGTTACCTGCATCCGTACATCCACATTCATATGACATCGCTCATTTAAGATTTTGTCCAGTATTCTCTCTAGTTCTTCCACCTTGGTTCTGGTAATTACCGTTGCCGCCACCTGAAATTCCAGAATATTCGGCTGATGAAAGGTATAGCGGGCATCTTTGAAGAGCTGATATTCCATGCGGCTGTAAATACGCAGTTCCTCTTCGATACTGTCCCAATAAGAATTCAGCAGATTTTCCGGTGTATATTGGCTGGAAAGATGAAATTTTTCATATATTTTCACCCGCACTCTGCTGTGTCGAAACAGCTGGTTTACAATGTTTTCTTCCATGGAAAAAATATATTTTTTTTCAATCAGCCGCTGACTCTCTATGTATATTCGAATAAAATCCCTAGAAGAAGTGGCTGTAACCTTCGTCACAACCACTTCTGTAAAAATATCTGTCAACTCCTGTGAAAGCTTTAATTTTGGAAACACGTCAAAAAATAAATTTGCCATTAATTTTCCTCCCAGTGCTCTAACTCATACCGCAGGGTATCTAATAATTCCTCTTCCTTTACTTTCTTTACAATTTCGCCCTTTTTGATCAGCAGCCCTTCTCCTCTGCCGCCGGCAATTCCGATATCTGCCTCCCTGGCTTCTCCCGGTCCGTTGACCACGCAGCCCATAACGGCTACCTTAATGTTCAAATCAAAGTCTGATACCATATTTTCTACCTTTGTGGCAAGACCAATCAAATCAATCTGTGTTCTTCCGCAGGTGGGGCAAGACACAAGCTCCACACCACCGCTGCGAAGCCCTAAGGAACGCAAAATCAGCTTTGCCGTTTTTATCTCCTCCAACGGATTTCCTGTCAGGGATACACGCATGGTATCACCAATGCCCTGGTACAGCAGAATGCCCAAACCTACCGAAGATTTTATATTACCGGAAAGCAAGGTGCCTGACTCTGTGATTCCTATGTGGATTGGATAATCACACACTTTTGCTAATTCTGTGTGTGCCTCCACACACATGGGTACATTAGAGGATTTTATGCTGACCACCAAATTATGGTAATCAAATTCCTCAATCATTTTCACCTTGTCTATGGCAGATTCTACAATCCCCCTGACGGTAACTTTTCCATATTTTTCCAGATATTCCTTCTCCAGTGATCCGCTGTTGACACCCACCCGAATGGGAATATTCTTTGCCTTGGCTGCCTCCACCACCGCCTGAATTTTTTCTTTAGTTCCAATGTTCCCCGGATTGATACGGATTTTGTCTGCTCCATTTTCTATGGCAGCTATGGCCAAACGATAATCAAAATGAATATCTGCCACCAGCGGAATATGAATTTTACTTTTAATTTCCTTTAAGGCAGCAGCAGCTTCCATGGTGGGGACTGCACATCGGATGATCTCGCAGCCTGCCTGTTCCAATGCCAGAATTTGTGCCACTGTACCACTGATATCCTCCGTCTTTGTGTTGGTCATGGATTGAATGGCGATGGGATGACCCCCACCGATTTTTCGATTTCCAATAGAAATTATCCTTGTATGTTCTCTATGCATATGCTACCTCTATAAAAAGATTCTCTTAATATCATTAAACATGACAAATACCATCAGTACCATCAAAAGCACTAGCCCTACAAAATGAACCATGCCTTCTTTTTCTGCCGAAATCCGCTTGCCCCTTATGGCTTCAATGATTAAAAAGACCAAGCGTCCCCCATCCAATGCGGGAAGGGGCAACAGGTTCATCACACCTAAATTGGCACTTAACAGGATAGAGAAATTAATCATACTCATGATTACCATAAAACTTCCATCCTGCACGTTTTCCTCATAAGTCTTTCCTATCACATCCACAATGCCCACAGGACCAGACAAATCACTGACCTTCACCTGTCCTCCAATCAGCATCCCCAAACTCTTGAAAACATACTTGATCCACCAACGCACCTCATAAACACTGTATTTTAATACCTCAAAAGCATTTCCTTTCACCCTCTCTGAAGAACGCATACCCATTAAGCAATATCCTGCTTCCTGATCATATTTGGGGGTAATGGAAACAGTATGCTTTTGTCCGTCTCTCTTATAAGTAAGATCTATCTCTTTGTCGCCATTAAGCTGCATAAACATGCTGACTTCTCTGTATACCCTAATGTTTTCCTTATTGAGCTTTACAATGGTGTCACCGGGCTGAATACCTGCCTGTTCCATGGGATAGCCCTCAATGACCTCTCCCACCACCGGTGCATCATAGCCCATATTGCCAATCAAAATAATTGCCAACACAAATGCCAGTAAAAAATTAAATATGGGGCCGGCAGCAATCACTGCGATTCTCGCCCACACAGACTTTTCCTGAAAAGATTTGCCCTGATCCATATCTTCTCCCAGTTCTGCTCCGTCTTCCCCTACCATCATACATGAACCGCCAAAGGGGAACAACTTAATACAATATTCTGTCTCTCCCTTTTGAAAATGAATCAGTCTTGGTCCCATGCCAATGGAAAATTGTGTGACACCCACACCATTTTTCTTTGCCAAAAGAAAATGTCCTAACTCATGAATGACAACCACCAATGTAAATACTAACAATGCCCAAATATACTTCACCTTACCACCTGCTTTCTATCATTTCATAAACAGACTGTTCCACTTCCAAAATATCATCCACGGTTGGATTTTCAATGAATTTGTGACTGTTCATGGATTCCTCAATCATATCCGTAATCTCTAAATACTTTATTTTATGGTCTAAGAATTTTGCCACTGCCAGTTCGTTGGCTGCATTAAATACCGTAGGCAGTGAGCCGCCTTTCCTTGCTGCCTGCAAAGCAAGAGAAAGTCCTTTAAAATTCTCCATATCCGGCTTTTCAAAAGTCATTGTTCCTAACTTTGCAAAGTCCAGGTGCTCCCCAGCCAGAAATTTTCTGTCCGGATAGTACAATGCATACTGGATGGGAAGTTTCATGTCCGGTGTTCCCAGTTGGGCAATCACTGCACCATCCTGAAATTCCACCATGGAATGAATCACACTCTGAGGATGCACCACCACCTGAATATTATCTAATTCCACATCAAAAAGCCATTTGGCTTCCATCACTTCCAAGCCCTTGTTGACTAACGTGGAGGAATCTATGGTGATCTTTCTTCCCATCACCCAGTTGGGATGTTTCAGTGCATCCTCCACTTGGATATTCATAAGCTCCTGTCTGGTCTTTCCCCGAAATGGTCCGCCGGAAGCAGTGATTATCAGCTTTGACAACTGTTCCCGCTTCTCTCCATGAAGGCATTGGAAAATTGCACTGTGCTCACTGTCCACCGGCAGAATCTGTACTCCGTATTTCTTTGCCATGGGCATAATAATATGACCTGCCGTCACCAATGTTTCTTTATTGGCCAGTGCAATATCCTTTCCTGCCTGAATGGCTGCAATGGTAGGACGTATGCCAACCATCCCCATAATGGCAGTGACCAGAATATCCGACTCATCCATCTGGGCAATGGTCAGCAGCCCTTCCATACCGGTTAAGACAGTTACCTGCATATCTGCCAATTTTACCTTTAAATCCTTTGCCTTTTCCTCACTGGAAATACAAGCATATTTTGGCTGAAATTCCCTCACCTGTTTCTCCAAAAGCTCCCCATTATTTCCTGCTGCCAATGCCACAACTTTCAGGTCTTTATTTGCCCGTACTACCTCTAATGTCTGGGTTCCTATGGAACCGGTGGATCCAATAATTGCTATTTTTTTCATATGCTTTTCATAACCTCTCTTCTTGCTCTTATGCCAACACCACAAATAAAAAATAAATAATGGGCGCTGTGGCAATAACACTGTCAAATCGGTCTAGGATACCGCCATGTCCCGGAATCAGCGTTCCATAATCCTTTACCTGATAGTTTCTCTTGATGGCCGATGCTGCCAAATCTCCAATCTGTGAAATCACTGCCCCTGCCGCTCCAATCAATGCAAACATAACTGCCGGATTCATCTCTGTGGTAAGAAATGACTGCAATGCAAAACCGTAAATTGCTCCCACAAAAACAGAACCTGCAATTCCTCCCAAGGATCCTTCCACAGACTTTTTAGGACTAAGCTTCGGTGCCAGTTTGTGTTTTCCGACCAGCATGCCTACACAATAAGCACATGTATCGCATACCCAAGAGCAGATAAATACCAGCCATACAATATAAATTCCCACATCTTCTACCATGCGTATCTTATAGATAAAGGACAGCATCACTGCCACATAGAAAAATCCAAAATACGTCATACATACGTCCACTGCCTTAAATTTTGGAAAACCAAACACATACACCGCCATAATGCAGATAAGTAATGTTAGCGAAACAATCTCATAATAATTATTATCTGCTATGAGAAGCCACAGCTTTGTTTCTCCTGCCATCAGGCAGATATAGTATAATATGCACATCAGATAGGAGATCATGCCCAGAATGTTCTTTTCATTATGTAACACCCTGTTCAACTCAAACATACCTACTAAGGAAATAAGCAATGTAAGGCACCATAGAATATTTCTGCCTAAAATGAGAGCCACGGCTAAAATAATCACCAGCACAATACCGCTGATAAGTCTTGTCTTAAACATGCTATTCCTCCTTTACACCGCCAAATCTCCTGTCACGTTTATTATAATAGGCAACCGCCTTCTCCAATTCTTTCTTACTAAAATCCGGCCAATGCACCTCTGCAAAATAAAATTCGGAATAAGCCAACTGCCAGAGCAGGAAATTCGACAACCGTTCTTCCCCACTGGTGCGTATCAGCAAGTCCGGGTCAGGTATCCCTTTTGTATCCAGAAAACTTTCAATGGTTTCTTCGGTAATAGTCTCTGGCAGTATCTTTCCTGCCTTCACCTGTTCTGCCAACCCGGTAACGGCACGCCTTATTTCGTCCCGACTTCCATAATTAATGGCAATCTGGAAATGCAGTCCGGTATTTTCTTTGGTCGCCTCTTCCAATTCTAAAATTCTGGTACGGATATCTTCATCCAACCGGGTAATATCTCCAATAACCTTCACACACATATTATTTTTCTCTGCTGTTTTTAAGCAGGTTTTCATATAATTCCGTAAAAGTTTCATTAAGGCATCCACCTCGTCTTGGGAACGTTTCCAGTTTTCTGTGGAAAAAGCATACACTGTCAAATATTGTATCCCCATGCGGTAAGCCTCCTCACAGATAACTTCCACATTCTTTGCTCCTTGGACATGCCCATAATTTCTCGGCATTCCCTTCGATTTTGCCCATCTTCCATTTCCATCTAATATAATCGCCACATGATTCGGTATATTCATCTTCATATCTCCTGCTTTCTGTCATAAGATGCCAGCCGGACTGACAAAACTCCTTGACCGTCAATCTTTCCGTTTTCTTGTTTCTCAAGAAAAACCGATAGGGCACAGTAATTCTACCATGCCCTCCTAACCTCTATACAGTAAGTATTTCCTTTGATTTTTCATCCACAGCTTTGTCAATTTCTGCCATATACTTATCTGTTATCTTCTGTAACTGATTTTCCAAATCCTTGATTTCATCCTCGGAAATTTCTGTTTTGCCTAATTTCTTCAAAGCATCATTTCCGTCTCTTCGAATGTTTCGGACAGCCACTTTCGCCTGCTCACCTTTTTTCTTAATATCCTTTACTAAATCCTTTCTTCTTTCCTCTGTTAATTCCGGGAAAACCAAGCGGATTACTTTTCCATCATTGGTGGGATTGATACCTAAGTCAGAACACATAATTGCCTTTTCAATTTCTTTTACCAGAGATGCCTCCCAAGGCTGAATCTGAATCATTCTTGGTTCTGGAACGGTTACATTTGCCACCTGCTGCAAGGAGGATGGTGTGCCATAGTAATCCACTCTAATCTTATCTAACACATGTGGATTGGCTCTTCCTGCTCTGATTGTTCCAAATTCACTTAATAAATTATCGTATGACTTTTGCATCTTTTCATCATACTGTGCTAATCTTTCATCCATTTCCTATTATCCTCCTAAACAGTTACCTTTGTTCCTGTAAATTTTCCCTTTACGGTGTTGACAATACTGTTTTCTTCATTTAACCCAAATACCATCATAGGCATTTTCTGTTCCATACACATAATAGATGCAGTTAAATCTACTACTGCCAATTTCTTTGCCACTACTTCATCAATAGAGATTTCCGTGTACTTCTTGGCATCCGGATTTGATTTAGGGTCGCTGTCATACACACCGTCAATGGCTTTTGCCAGTAAAATCACATCTGCCTCAATTTCCACCGCCCGAAGTACCGTAGCTGTATCTGTGGAGAAGTAAGGATGTCCGGTACCTCCTGCAAAGAATACCACCATTTTCTTGGAAAAATACTTCTCTGCTCTGTCTTTAGAATAAAGCTTGGAGAAATTACCGCATTCAAAAGGAGTCAGCACCTGTGTCATCATTCCCACAGAACGGAAAATCTCGGATACATAAATACAATTCATTACCGTAGCCAGCATTCCAATCTGGTCTGCCTTGGTTCTTTCTATGGTCTCGCTGGTTCTCCCTCGCCAGAAATTGCCGCCGCCGATAACAATTCCTACCTGAATCCCATCCTCCACAAGCTGTTTTACCTGCTTTGCCACTTCTGTGACGGTGGGCTCATCAAATCCTGTTTTTTTATCTCCTGCCAAAGCTTCTCCACTTAGCTTCAATAAAACTCTTTTCATTGTTTCTTCCTCTTACTTCACATCAAAAATTCCCTTTACATCCACTTCATCATTGTAGCACTGTGAGAAAGTACCTTCAATGACTGCACCACTGTTAATCTGTACAGAGCGGGATTTAATGTTGCCCACTACCACTGCTGAGGCATCTACCACAACGGGACCATTAACATCAATATCACCTTTCACAGCACCTGCAATTACTGCGGAAGTTGCAGAGATATTTCCTACGATAACGGTACCATTGCCTACCTTAACTGTTTCATTACTGATAATTTCTCCCTCAATTCTTGCCTGATTTACAAAAATCTCGCTTGCTTTGGAATTACCATTTACTTTACCTGAAATGGTAAGTTTACCCTTACAGGTCACATTACCGGTAATATCACCCACAACCTCAATGGAACCATCGGATTCCACATCACCATTGATACGCATTCCCTTTGTGATCACTGCAACATCCTCACTGGTTGGTGCACCGTTGTCCATAATTGATACTTCTTCTGTCTTGTCCATTGTTTTCATTTCTTTCTCCTCCTGATTTTCGATTTCTAATAACTCATCTGATTCTTCCTCTAATTTGATTTCTTCCGTATGCAATGCATCAAATAAGTTTTCTTCTGTCTGATTTCCTTCATATTTTTCTGTTTTCTTTTTCATTTCCAATTCCACCTTTTCTGTATTTTCTTCTATCAATTCTGTTGTTGTATCCATTGTCATATATTGCTCTGATTCGGCTGCATTGTCATCCAAGACTCCTGCCGCATCTTCTTCCAGTTGTGCCTTTTCCAAAATCTCCAGCACATCTTTTGGCAATTCCATTGTCATTTCCTCCTCTGATCCTGTCAAATTCCCTTCTGCGTCTTCGACTGTTTCTTCTTCGACTACTTCCTCATCCAAGATTTCCTGCCTATCTTCCGGCAAGTCTATGGTCATTTCCGCTTCCGATTTCTCTTCTTCCAGTATATCCTCCGTTAAATCCATCACCTCTTCTGAGTTTTCTTCTATCATCATTTCCTCTTCCAAGGCTCCCAAGATATCCTCTGGCAATTCCAGCGTCTCTTCCAAACTCTCTTGTTCCGGCATTTCCTCCTCTAAGGCTTCCA
>CAMWHJ010000056.1 GCA_947174015.1 uncultured Lachnospiraceae bacterium
ACTTTTTCTTACGGTCTGTGCAGTAAATGCACAGACCTACTGAACAGTTACGATTGTTTCAAATACATATATCTGAAATTATACCATCTAATCACCGTAATTTCCACAGGGTTTTTGTAAATCACAGCCTGCCCCCCTGACCACCATGCTTTCCAATGAATTTTATCCGCTATTTCTGTGCCTTCCCGGTATTTTTCTAAGTTCTGTAAATATATGCCAAAAGCTCATGAACCTTTCCTTGGACTCATGAGCTTTTCTTATTCTTACAGCATTTTAATGACCACAGTATCTTCATAGACAATAGGCTTATTGTGTATAAAGAACACAATGCCATCCTCAGGTGCAGTTACCTGATATATCACATCACCTTCATAAGTGTCTATGATCTCTGCCAGCACCTGTCCTTTTCTCACTGCCTCATTGACCTTTACCTTGCTGTCCAAAATTCCAGCTTTCTTGGTTTTCACCGGTTTCAGGGCTTTTACTTCACCGATGACTTCACTGATGTAACCAGAATGCACATTATACTTGCAGATCCTTTTTTTGACGGCAAAGCGCAATATTGCATCTATGGCAATCTTCGCACTTTCCTGATCTACGGTATCCGTGGCAGAGGAATAGATAGAAAAAGCATCCGTTTCCCAAACCTGCCAGTTATAGTTTAAGGTGGTGGTATCATAGGGTTTTGGCTCACGAACCAGCACATAGGGAAGCCCAAACAGCTTGGCTTCCTCCACATCCTCATAACCAGTCTTCATCATACGCACATGGGGGATAAAATTTCCCGGCATATAAAAACTGGCTAACTGGATGCCATATTGATAATCCTTGATTTTCTCAAATAAACCTGCCGCAATTCTCTGGGTGGTTTCTCCGTAGGCATAGCCCGGAAACATACGGTTAATATCTGTGTTGTCCGTGGACCAGAAACGTTTCTCAATATTCACAGAGGCAGAATTGACACAGGGGACAATCAACACCGACTTATTCTTTGAAATTTCCCCTTGTTCTTCCAGTTCCTTAAATATTTTCACCAGTTGAGAACAAATGTACAGCTGCTGAATTTCATTGCCACGCATGGCGCCCACAATGCACAGACTCTGCTTTCCATTGCCAAACTGATATCCCATAATACGCAGATTATCCCTATATAAAGAGTTCTGCTCATATAATTTTATTTTCTCCATAATTCATACCAAGCCTTTCGTCAGTTTTGTATGGAACAATTGCTTCTCAACTACATTTCCAGAATTCTTGCAATCAAAGAACCTTCATCCACCACCGGATATTCCCGCAAAGTAAAGATCAGACCATCACATGGGGATTTCATTTCGTCCACTACTTCCGCTGTCAGCGGATTTACAATGCTGCCAAGCACATCCCCTGCCTTTACCATATCACAGTGTTTTACCTTTGGCATGAAAACTCCGGCTGCCTTGGCATTGAAGAAGCTGACCTTACCATCCTGAGACACGATGGGCTTCTTTGGCTTGTCAATTACCTTGCCGCTCCAGATACCCATGTCTCTCATGATATACAGCAGCCCATCCACTAGCTGGTGGGTATATTCCTCTGTCAAACGCATGCCCACACCCATTTCTACCACCAGCGTTGGGGTACCCACACTGTTCAGAGAATGTGCCAGTGTGGATTCCAGCACCGTTGCCGCCGAATGAACCCAGATATAATCAATATTCATTTTCTTTGCCAGGGGCACTAATTTTTCGCTGGTCATCTCACTGATTCGTATTTGAGGAATCTCTTTCAGAAAAATATTACTGGCATGGATATCCACACAAAGTGCAGAGCCTTTGATATCCTTTACAATATCTGCCGCCACATGTTCTGCCATGGAACCATCCATGGAACCGGGAAAAATTCGGTTCATATCAATATCAAATCCCGGAATCCCCCGGGTGATAGAGTCAATTCCTAAGGGGTTTAATGCCGGATAAATATCCACCACTCCGTGAAGGCACTCCATATGCTCCTTTATAATTTTACCAAGTTCATAACAGACACTCTGTCCCTCCAGTTCATCTCCATGAGTGCCCGTAACCACAGAGATACGGGGCAATGCTTCGATTTCTTTTTCTTCAGTTATGTTCGGATTTACATAACGCATTTTTTTGATTTCCAGCCTTTCATCTGCGGGCATTGCCACAGAACTGACAATCTCTACCATACTGCATCCTCCTGTCAAAAGTAATCTGCTAAATATATTATTCTCCTGCTGTTTATCTGTTTCCGTTACAGTTCACACCATAGGTGTGAACTGTAACGGAATCCAGCCTATTATACATACAAACCCCTTTTTATCTGTCATAATACTTCTGCCACCTTCACAGAAATATTCTGCTGCTGCCGGGCATTGCCAAGAAAGCTTCCCTTGTCGATAATACAGTCTGCATAATCTCTTCCACAGGACACTTTTATGTAATTAGCATCAATATACAAATTGTTGGTTGGATCTAACCCATACCAATAGCCTTCACTGGCCACCTCAATCCATGCATGGGAATACCCCTCTCCTATCATAAAACCCACCACATAACGGGCAGGTATGCCTGCCAGCCTGCACAAAGAAATCATAATGTGCGCATAATCCTGACACACTCCCTGTCCAAGTTGGAATGCCTCTTCTGCGTTGGTTTTAATATCCGTCACACCGGATACATAGGCAAAATCTTTGTACAGTTCCCCCATAAAATATTCCCCTTTGGATAAATCATTTAAGGTGTGATAGCTTTTATTTCTCTCTATCAGTTTCTGATAATAGCCTTTGATACCGGCACCAGGCACTGTATGTTTGGAAGCATATTTATAAAAGCCCAGTGCCCTGTCATTTAACTTTTCTTCTCTTCGGTCAGTTCCGCTGTTTCTGGCAAGCCCACTGACTTCAATATAGAAATTTTCATGGGGTTCGGTCATATTTCCATAATAAATATGGTTACCGAAAATATCATCTGTCTCTCCAAGTTTTGCCTCTGATGGTCCAATCCGAATGATTAAATCACTTATTTTTTGCCGCATGGTATCCTTAGGCTCACATTTTACCGCATAGCTGTGCTGGATAATGGGCTCAGAGAAAACAATTTCCATTTGATACTTAAATTCCAGTGTCTTACTTTTCACTCACTTCACCTGCATTTGCTTTTATACTTCTACCAGGCTTTCTATCAGAGCGATTGCCTGATTCAGTAAAATTTCCCCGGAATCAATCATAGAGGACAATTCACAAAGCTTACTTTCATCATATTTTAAGCCGGTACGCACAATGCGCTTTTCCAGTTTATTTTTCTCTGTTTTCAGCTTATCACAGGACATTCTAAAACGCAAATACAAATCTATGCGCTCCACTCTTCTGCCTAACTTAATGATACTTCTGGTTTTCTCTTCATCCACTTTATCATCCACACTGCCCCAAAATGCCAAAAGGTTATCAATCACCTTCTGCATTTCAATTAAAGGTGCAATGCTTACCCTTGCTTTCTTCATATCATAGATGGAAAGCTGAATATAAGATAAAGTCTCGGTATGAATTTCGTCCCTGAGCACCAGTGCATTGTCATAAGCACGATAAAGATTGCTCAGTATGGAATCAGGATTTTCTGTGTCAAAGGGATACTTTTCCAAAAATTCCCGTTTAGACTCATATACATTTGGAACATCCACAATCTTGCAATATTCTATGTAAGCCTCCTCCGCCTCAATCATACGATCAAATCCAATAAAAAATTCCCGTAATGTGGTATAGACACGTTCTGCGTATCTGCCCAGCCAAAATAATTCGTTTGCTTTTTCTACTGTGATAGTACCCATGTGTCTTTAAAGCCTCCTCCCTGTGATGAATTTACAATAAATGAATCTGGATTTCTGGAAAATCTGGTTAAGCCGCTTTTCCAGACATAAGTATCCTCTCCAGTTAATACAAAGGCTCGCAAATCTGCCTTTCTGGGCACCTGCTGGTCACCTTCCATAATGTCAATATCGATAAAGTCAATGACCTCCTGTGCAATAAACCTCCGAGGCTCTCTCTTAAGCAATTCAATAAAGTCTTCTTTTTTCTCCTTGGTAAAAGAACTGCCGAAGACCACACCGTAGCCTCCTGCTTCTGCCACGTCCTTAATTACCAGCTTGTCAAAGTTTTCCAGCACATACTCCATATCCTTCTGGTAAAAGGGCAGATAGGTGGAGGCATTATTCAAAACGGATTCCTCTCCCAAATAGTACTGAATCATCTTGGGCACAAAATAATAGATTCCCTTATCGTCTGCAATGCCATTGCCCGGTGCATTGATCAATGCCACATTTCCCTTTTTATATACTTTCATAATATTTGGCACACCAATGACGGATTCTTCCTTAAAAGTCATAGGATCTAAGTATTCATCGGAAATCCGCCGGTACACCGCCCCCACCTGTATCTTTTTTCCGGTGTAATCACGATAATAGAGGTGATCTCCTTCCACAAACAGATCGGAACCGCACACCAGTACGGACCCCGTCTTCTCTGCCAGATAAGAATGTTCAAAATATGCTGCATTGTAACGCCCCGGTGTCATGATCACATTGATTCCGCCGGTATTGGAATAATCCATCACCTGTTTTAAAAGTGATGCATAATTTCGGTTATCGCATACTTTATTTTCCATAAAGGTTCCGGGACTGGAACGGCGGCACAGCTCTCTGGCGATCATGGGATAGGATGCCCCTGAGGGAACTCTTAAGTTATCCTCCAGCACATACCATGTACCATCCTTTGACTGTACCAAATCAATTCCTGAGATGTGGCTGTAAATGCCCTTTGGAGGCATGATGCTTTCACATTCTGCCAAATAGCCCGAAGATGCATAGAGAAATTCTTCCGGCAGTACACCATCCTTTACAATTTTCTTCTCTGCGTAAATATCTTTTAGAAAACAGTTTAATGCCCGCACCCGCTGGCTCAGACCCCGCTCTAAATAATTAAATTCCTCTTTTGTAATTACTCTGGGAATGGCATCAAAGGGGAACAGCTGTTCCTTAAAATTGCCATTCTTGTAGATACCAAATTTTACTCCGTAGCGTGCCAGCAAATCATTCACCACTTCGGACTGCTTATAAAGCTGTTCCATATCAATCATCTCCTTGTTTGTCCATACCCGCTGTTTCCTAACCTTAACATAGAAAATGACAAAGTGGTTTTCCACATGACCACTTTGTCCTCTATTTCTGCAACTGTCCCATCCCATCACAGTCACATACATTCCCTATTCACAGCTTTTCCTAATGTTTCCCAAAATGCAAAAAGAACCCAAGGATGAACGCACCTTTGAGTTCTTTTAGTAGCGAGAAAGGGACTTGAACCCCCGACACCACGGGTATGAACCGTGTGCTCTAGCCAGCTGAGCTATCTCGCCATATTCATTTAATATACATGGGACCTACAGGGCTCGAACCTGTGACCCTCTGCTTGTAAGGCAGATGCTCTCCCAGCTGAGCTAAGATCCCATGTGTTCTGTCGCTTAGCATTGCCGCCTCACGACTACCTGATTAGTATATAACAGGTTTTGCAGCTTGTCAACCATTTTTTCAAATTTTTTTCATATTTTGTATTTTATTCATTTTATTTCTACAAATCATACAATTTATTCCCGTAGGATATTTGACTTATGTATTCCTGTTTTCTACTGCCAGCCCAGAATCGTGATTTGCAGGTTCTGCTGACCCTGAAAGGTATTGATGGAAGGATAATAAGTCACTGCAATCCGAATATCATTCTCCTCTCCGCGAAAAATTTTCTCCAGCTCCCCTTCCCCAAATTTTTCTGCCAAATACAGTTCAAACTCCTCACAGCCTCGAAACAGTACCGCTTCCATCCCTGCCTTTCTATCATTTTCCAGATACAAACGCAGCATATTTTTCTGTTTTCCCATACGATAGGCTCTCAAAATTTTTAAATTCTTATCCGCAAACACCGGCTTTTCATTGCCCTTTCCAAAAGGCTCTAAAACCTCTAACTGCAAAATCACCTGCTCACTGATGTAATCTATGGGCATAGGCACATCAATGACAATTTTCTCAATCAAATCCTCCTCAGTTAAAGTACAGACCTGATTAATCTGCTGTCTGAAATTATCCACATCCTCTTCTTTCAAGGATAAACCTGCTGCCATGGGATGACCGCCATATTTGGTAAAAATGGGCTTAATCTTCGTCATCTCATCATACATGGAATAACTTTCAATGGAACGCCCGGATCCTTTCACACCATCCTCTGCTTTTGTCAGCACAAACACTGGTTTATAATACTTCTCACGAATCCGCCCCGCAATAATCCCTGCAATACTTTCATGACAATCCGGAAGATAAATCACCAATACTCTATCCTCTGACAAATCGCTCTGCTCCACTTGAGCGATGGCTTCCTTTACGCCCTTATCGGTAAGTTCCTTTCGGCTTTCATTCAGCAGCTTCAGCTCATTTGCCAGCAGTGCTGCCTTGGCAAAATCTTTGGTGGACAGCAGTTCCAATGCTTTCTTGGCAGTATCTAATCTGCCGCTGGCATTCAAGCAGGGACCCAGTACAAAACCAATGTGATAAGCACTTAGCTTATCCTTGTCAATACCACAGGCTTTCATCAAGCTTAACAAGCCAATGTTAGAAGTATTTTTTAACTCCTTTAAGCCCTCCTTCACCAAAATCCTGTTTTCCTTTTTTAATTCCATCACATCTCCCACTGTGGCAAAACCTGCAAAACCCAATAGCTCATTCAACTCTTCTGGTGGAATTTGGTATTTCTCATATAAGGCGGTAATCACTTTGAATGCCACTGCTCCGCCGCATAATTCCTTAAAGGGATAGAGACAATCTGCCTGCTTATGGTTGATAATGGCATCCGCCGGGGGCAGAATATATGTACGCTGCCCCTCCTCTTCTGTATAGGGCACTTCATGATGATCGGTGACAATCACTGTCATGCCATAATCTTTTGCTTTCTGAAGTTCCCTGGAAGCGGCAATCCCATTATCACAGGTTACAATGGTATCAATCCCTGCTTCATAGGCTGCCTCAATTAACTGTTCGTTGACACCATACCCGTCTTTGATACGATCCGGAATCTCAAAGTCTGCCCATGCACCGCAGCGGATCAAACCAGTATATAATATGTAGGTGGAGCATACGCCATCAATATCATAATCACCAATAATTCGAATTTTCTTCTTGCTTTGGATTTTCTCCATAAGGATACTAATGGCTTTTTCCATATCTTTCAAAAGATAGGGAGAATAGAAATCGTTTCGCCCTCCCATAAGATACTGGCGAATCTCTTCTTCCTCCACCACATCTCTATTCCGAATAATCCTTGCCACCACCTGATCAATGCCATAACGTTGTCCAATTCCTTTAAAATCTGCCCATTTAGCAGAAACTACCCACTTTTTATTCATTTTTGCTGCCTTTCTTCCTAATAGAAATGATCTGTTTCTTCGTAATTGTCTGGTACCTTCACAATTACGTTTCTTCCATATTAATGGTGTGTTATACACATATCCACAGGGATATGTATACACTCTGTTTTCACAATACACATATCTTCACATGTCATTCACAGGATTTACACTTAGTATTCCACAAGTTATCCACAAAAATTGTGGATAACTTGTCCATTTCTAGCTTATCGATTCCATAAGGGAATGTCAAGATATTTTCTGTTCTCTCTGCTGCAAACCACCACAAAGTGGTTTTGCATGGCTTGATGCCCATAACAGGAAGCCGAAGGCTGTTTTGAAAACCTTGTCACAAATCTCCCTGACAATGACATTGACTATGAACCAATAACAAATATCAGGATTTGTCGAAAATTGTCAAATAATATTTATTGTTTTGTTGAAAAACAGCATATATAATCAGGTAGGATTAATTCGCAGATATGCGAAAGGTATAAAAAACAGATATTCTATGATAAAATGTATCTATGGTTCAAAAGAAAGGAAACGTATTTATGGAAATTACAAGCACAAACAAATCCGGGTATTCGAGTGTTCTGTATGGGACAACCCAAACGTCAACAGTTCAAAAGTTACAAAATGAAACATTAAATCATAACAATACAGGTGTTATCTATGAAACAGGAAATGATATCGAAGGGTATGGATTGTATACACAGGCTGGAATTTCCGTAGACAGGCTGGCACATAATTATCAAATTCAAAATGCATTGCATAGTCTTGGGTTTTACAGTGGTCCCACAGACGGAAGACTTGGTACTGACTTGTCTAAAAAAGCTATAAAAAATTTTCAAACGGTATATGGGCTTTTTGAATCAGGTGAAATGAATGGTGCCACGAAAACAAAGCTGAGTAAGGCTTATACCATGAAATGCTTGATTGCCAGCAGCACTGCCGCCAAGGAGATTGACAGGGCATTTGATAGGTATACCCTTGACTATACCCAGAGAGATACCTTTGCCAATACTTGGGTATTTTTGCGGGTAGGCATGGAACTTACCGTGAAACAGACAGCAGGTGTCTGTGGGAATATTATGAATGAATCGGTTTTTTCAGCGGACAATCTACAAGACAACTATACAGATAGGAGTACGCTAGGAGCACATAATAAAGACTATAAATATAAGACAAATGATGGAAAAGGATATGGTTTATTGCAATGGACATTTGCGGACAGAAAAAAAAGATTACAAAAGAAAGCCAAAAATATGGGATTAAGTGTATCAAATCTGAATGCTCAACTGGCTTTTTTTCGGGAAGAGATGTTAACTGGCAGTGATTTTAAAGATGCGTGGCAAGACATTAAGAGTGCAACAACGGTCAAAGAAGCATCCGATATTTTTTTGAAGAGAATAGAAAATCCAAGATACAAAAATTACGCAGAAAGAAGAAAATACGGCAGAACAATATATAAAATCATGAAAAATCTTTCGGGGGTATAACAATGAAAAAAATCATTTTTTTACTATGTATTATGGCATTCAATCTTTGTGGCTGTTCATTATCCGAAAATAATTCCATTTCCGATAACGACTTGCCTCAAGAACAGCGGGAAACTGACAAAAGCATCAGTGATACAGACAACATGTTTCTATACACACCGATCCCAACAGAACCAGAGGAGGAGGAAGTTCTGGAAGAATATGAATGTGGTCTAATAGAAGAATTCGTTGCTGCACAGGAGCAGGATGTAGAGATGACAGTACGTCCGAAAGAAGCAGCCGAAGTGTATGAAGATTTGTCCTCTCTTCCTCAGGAAATACAGGATGTGCTTTATGAAAATGCTAACTTTTATGAAGTATATGACCAAAAAGAGTACACAAGATTAACTTATGATGGATCTCATTATAAGAGAACTGAAATCTCTGAAACAGCGGAGTGGGGACATTATATGGTCTTTGATTTGGATAAAGATGGCGAAAAAGAACTGGCAGTTCTGATGCAGGAAAGTCATTCCAACGCATTTATCGAAGTTTTTGATAAACAGGAAGAACAGGTGTATGCCTACGAAATTCCATACCGGGGATTCATACGCGTATTTACCGATGGCGCTATTTATGGTGCAAGTGCCTTTGATACATGGGATTATTGTATCTTACACTTTGATGGCAATAAGCTGACAAATAAAGTAATAGCCGGCGCAAAGCATGATAAGTTTCAGGTGATAGGAAAAGAGGTAACAGAAGAAGAGTTTTGCAATTATGAGGGCAGATATTTTGATATGGAAAATGATGATCCTGAATTTAATGATAAGGTTACAATCCCCTGGAGTAATCATAAATTAGATGACATATTGTCAGAATAGGGTTTGTCCAGCCTTCCCAAAGAAATATAGTTGACTGAACTGTTACAAAAAAATTTATATTTTTGCAAGAAAACTTCACAATACCTTTATTTTCTTGTCACACTTTAAACACAAATTCTTTGTATGATAATAATATATAAAAGGAGCTGTTAAATTTTGGTTATTACCGGGGTTTTGTCGGCTCCGCCTAACAACAATCCTTTTTAGGTTATATATAGATTGATTTGCTTTTTCATACTTTTCCCTTTTTTCCTCATTGAGGATAGAAAAAATATCCGGACATTTCCCGGATATTTTTATTTATGACAATAGAAAGTTCGCAAAGCGTGCTTTCTATTGTTTGAAGAAAATCTTCAGCTGTTTTGTACCTGCAAAATCCTATACGGAACCATTATCCTCCACATAGGCAGCAATTCTCTCTTTCACCAAATCTTCACCAATCACAATGAAAACCTCCTGTCCCACTTCAACCGGTCGCAGACTGATATTTTGCTTGGCGGCATTCAATTCCACCCATCCTCCCTGTGGAGTTTTCATAAAGCCTTTGATTCGAAAAATCTTTCCACAGGAAGCATCTTCAAACAATTTCTTTGCTGTATCATAAAACATTTCCTCCGGCATCTGAACCTCCATAAAATACAGAGAAGAAAAGGCTTGTCGTTCATCAAACCAAAGTTTTACATAATTTTCTGATACAAAACCGCTGTTAGATATCCCCACAAAGTCATCCTCTGAAAATTCTTTCCATTCCTTACACAAAATCTCATCTGAAAATCTGCGTCTGCATTGGAATTTTTCCATTGCATGGTTGAGATGGTTTATGGTATGTTCCATGTCCTTTTGTGTTGCCAGTTCCACTTTGCTTAACAGAATTTTTCCGGCATTTGCAATCTGGGAAGCCAGCAGAAATTCTGCCTCATCTGACATATTTTCATCTAGTTTTGCATCCACTATGGCAATGACATTTTCAATTTCATACCATTGATCCAAGGGGTCTTCCCGCAGTACATCAAAAAACTCATCCACGTCATAAATCCCCGACGGCTCCACCAAAACCCGATCATAACCGCACATTGCCATGGAAATCAGCTTTGTCTTAAACCTTCTTCTGTGGCAGTCTGCATCACAGCCTCCTGACACCATTTCCAGTTCACAGTGGTCTCCCATAATATCCTGCAAAAGCATCATGTCCACATTTACTGCACCAAAATCATTCTCCAAAATACAAATATTTTCTCCCATCTCCATAAGATGCTTTGCATACATCTTTAAAAAGGTAGTCTTTCCAGCACCCAGAAAGCCAGTGATTAAGTCTATTTTTACCATATACTCTCCTTTTCATCATTGTTATTTTTATCGATTATCCCCCCTGTCTATGATAGGCTGTGACTGCCCCTGAATAATCCTCATCCGTATAAAGATTACTCTCCGTTTTGATCCGGCCGGAATGAATATTATTTACAATGAACTCAATCTGCCCTGTCTCACCGACTTCCACTTTCGTAATCGTAACGCCTTTCTTCTTAGAAACAAAACCCATGATCTCCCGTTTTTCAAAAGAATGATCTATCATGGGAATATCTATCATATCTCCCACTTTGATACATTCTCCTTCCTCCAAAAGAACCCACACATAAATCTCATTCATATCATAAGCCGAAGTTGCCGCAAACATAAATTTCATCTATCTATACTCCTCTCTATTTTGCAATCACAATTCTACACCCATCACAAAAGGAAGCCTCTTCTTCCTCCCGGAATTTCTTACCACAACCGGGGCATTTCTCATGAGCCTGTTCGTATGAAAACAAACAATAATAAAAAGGGATCTGCATTTTCTTTTCCAACTGATTGCAGATGTTTCTCCCTTCCACATTTAAGTCGGAGGCAATGTCTGCCATCTGCTGTTCTGCCTCTGTCTCCATTTTCTCCCCCTGGCAGTGATACCATGCATCCTCAATTCCCCGGTATGCACTGTCAAAGCAGCGTATCACATAATGCTCTTGATCTTTGATGTAGGGAAACCGATAAAGGGGCACTGCCCTATGACATTTTCCACAGAGAAACGGGCTGTCATCCCTTGTGAACTGATTATCACATTTCATGATATAATATGGGGAGGGATTGCATTTACACATTTTCTGTATGGAATCCACATCTTTCCCCTTCTTTTTTATTTTTATGTGACAGCACATACTCAACTTCTTAAAACTTTCTTGGATATCACAATTTCTTTCTACAAAGTTTTTATGATACCCCGAAACCACTGCTGTATAGCATCCTTTCTTACGAAAAATCAAATAATTTTCTGTGATCTGTCCATCCCGATATAATGCTGCCAGCCAGCCAATCAATGATGCTTTGTCAAACTTCTTTTCTTTTTTGGGAATACATTGTATTTCGTAGATGTTCACTTACTCACTTCACCTTCACCGTTTTTTCTAAATACTATTTTTTCATCATAACTGTTTTGTACCTTACAATTCCAGAACAATGCTGTCATAAAAACATTATACCTAATTCATCACTCGAAATCAATTTTTTTCAAAAATCATGACTGTACACAGTGACAACAAAGTATGTAAGATTTTTGTAACTGTTCAGAGCCAAGGCAAGTTTCATAAAATATGTGAGGAATGCTTGCATTCAGGAACATATTTTTGAAAATTTCTTTGGCGGATACGCCACACCAAAGAAATGCAAAGCATTTTCCATATTGCTCTGAACAGTTACAGAATTTTAATATGAACCATCCTAAAATTTTACAAATAAAAACAGAGACATGCTGTATTTCTATATCACAGCATGTCTCTGTTCTCATCTGTGTAACCTTATCTTCCGATACGGAAGGACTACAAATTTATTTATTATTCGAAAAATCTTTAAGCTTTCTTTGTCCCACTCTTTGTCTTCATCACATACCAGAGTGCACCTGTGATACATACAGAAGAATATGCTCCGCAGATAATACCCACCATTAACGGCAACGCAAACTCTCGAATGGAGCTGACACCTAAAATAAACAGTACTGCCACCATTACAAAGGTAGTAAAGGAGGTGTAAATACTTCTTGTCAATGTCTGTGTGATACTTCTGTTGACAATTTCCTGCAAATCAGCTTTTTTTGTTTCTGCCATATTCTCACGAATTCTGTCAAAGATAACAATGGTTGCATTGATGGAGTAACCCACAATAGTCAGCATACATGCAATGAAAGTATTGCCCACACTTACTTTCGCCACTGCATAGAAAGCGAGTACCACCAATACGTCATGAAGCAATGCCAGCACCGCACTTCCGGCAAATCGGATATCCTTGAAACGGAACCAGATATAAATCAGCATACAAATAGTAGCAATAATCACTGAAATCACTGCATCTCTCTGCATTTCTGAACTGATGGTGGAGCTGATGGACTCCGTGGTAATTAATGTGGTATCCACATCAAAGTTTTCTTCCAAAGCAGCATATAACGCTTCTCTTTCATCCAATGTTAAGGTTCTTGTCTTAATAATTACCTGATTGGTATCAGTAACCTTCTGGGTCTGGATTGCCGCATCATTGGTAATTCCCTCAATAACAGGCTTTACATTGGCATCAATATCCTGAATTGACATATCCTCATTAAAAGTTACATTGGTGGAAGTACCACCCATAAATTCAAGACTAAAGTTCAGTACATTTCCTGTGGTTGTCTTGTTTAATCCCAAAAATACAAAACCACCGATAATTACGATAATGGAAATCGTGAAGCAAATTGCCTGCTTTCCTAAGAAATTGATGGTGGTACGCTCTTTTCCCCTGCCATAGAAGTTCTCATTCTGGACACCAATGGCATAGAAAGCATTTACCAAATATTTGGTGATAATCAGTGCCGTAAACATGGATACCACAATACCCAATGCCAAGGTATAAGCAAATCCCTTTACACTTCCAGTTCCCATAAGAGAAAGCACTAAAGCTGCAATTAAGGTGGTTATATTGCCGTCCACAATGGCAGACAAGGCCTTTTCAAAACCAACTTTGATGGCAGAGCGAACAGTTTTTCCGGCAGTGATTTCCTCACGAATACGGGCAAATATAATTACATTTGCATCCACCGCCATACCAATACTCAGAATAATACCTGCAATACCCGGCAGAGTTAAAGTAATCTGGAATGCATTTAGCAAGCCCAAAATAATTCCCACATAAAGAATCAGTGCAATGGAAGCTGCAAGACCGGGAATTCTGTATACAATAATCATAAAAACACATACAATGGCAAATCCAATGGCAGCCGCCAGTAAACTGGTGCGAATCGCTTCCTCACCCAACTGAGCACCTACCACATTGGAACGCAGTTCTTGTAATTCCAGCTTTAAGCCACCAATGCGGATAATAGCTGCCAGCTCCTCTGCCTCCTCATAACTGTCCATTCCGGTAATTGTTGCCTCGCCGCCGGTTATGGCAGACTGTACCGTTGGATTACTGATAACATTTCCATCATATACGATGGGAAGATTGTCCCCAATATGATTGGCGGTATATTCTGCAAAACTATCCTTTGCTTCATCTGTTAAGGTCAAAACAACAACGGTTTCTCTGTTGCCCAACTCATCCTGCTGACTTGCCGGCTGGGCATCTTTAATATCGGTACCCTGAAGTATCACTTCCCCCTCGGAAGTCTGGATGGTCAAAGAACCCGGTTTTCCCAAATCCTCCAAGATTTCGTTGGCATCTGTTACACCTGGGATTTCAATATTAATTCTGTTTTCTCCCTCTTGATATACAGCCGCCTCGGTACTGTAAGTTTCCACACGTTTTTGCAGTTTAAATACCGTATCGCTCATATCCTCGGAACTTGGATGCGGTTCTGTGGTTTCATAAGTAATACTTACACCACCAGCCAAATCAAGACCCAGCTTGATATCCTTGGCAGAACCAAACTCATCGCTGCCAATACCAAAAGCAGACAGGTATCCTAAAAATCCTGCTGCCAGTACAATGATCAGAAGAATGGCAATTCCTCTGCTTTTTTTCATCTGCATTTTTTTTCCTCCTTTAACATGCGGTGCCCCGCCTATGAATTACGGTAACTGTCTCTATTTCAGCTACACTTTGTTATCCACTATTCTTCTTGTGCTAATGCCGCCTTGATCATAATGGCACATTCCACTCTTTTTCTCTGAAGCTCACAGCCAATTTCATACACATCATTGATGGAGCCGTGAAAATTGTAAGCGTTGGCGGCACAGCCGCCGCTGCAGTAAAATTTAGCAAAGCAGTTCTTGCACTTATCTTTGGCATATACATTGCAACCCCGGAAAGTTTCCACCATATCCGTATTTACAATGCCGGTATCCACATTTCCCAGCAGGAACTTCTCCTCACCCACAAACTGATGGCATGGATAAAAGTCTCCCCAAGGTGTCACCGCCAGATATTCTGTGCCGGAACCACAGCCGGAGATACGCTTTGCCACACAGGGACCTCCCTGCAAATCAATCATAAAGTGAAAGAACTGAAAACATTTTCCCTCCCTGCTTCGCTTTACCATTTCTTTGGCAAGCTTGTCATACTGCTGACAAATCATGGGGACATCCTCTTTTCGCAAGGCATAATCTTCTGTCTCAGCAGCAACTACCGGCTCCACAGAAATCTGTTCAAAGCCCAAATCCGCCAAATGCAGCACATCCTCACTGAAATCCAGATTGTTTCTGGTAAAAGTACCTCTCACATAATAATTGGTCTGGTTTCTGCTCTCTGCCACCTTCTGAAATTTTGGCACAATCAAATCATAGCTTCCTTTCTTGCTGCGAAAAGGACGCATCTTGTCATTGACCTGTTTTCGTCCGTCAATGCTAAGTACCACATTTGCCATTTCCTGATTGAGAAATTCTAAAATTTCATCATTTAATAATACACCATTGGTGGTTAAAGTAAAGCGGAAATTTTTGTCATGGATTTTCTCCTGTTCTCTTCCATAGGCGACTAACTGTTTTACCACCGAAAAATTCATCAATGGCTCGCCGCCGAAAAAGTCCACTTCCAAGTTTCTTCTGCTGCCAGAATTCCGGATTAAAAAATCCAGTGCCTTCTTTCCCACTTCATAGGACATAAGTGCCCGTCTTCCATGGTATTCTCCCTCCTCTGCAAAGCAGTACTGACATGCCAGATTACAGTCATGGGCAATATGTAAACAAAGTGCCTTTACTATGGTATCCCTTTTCTTGAAATCCTTGACATAAGGCTCATAAATATCCTCTGTAAAAAGCTGTCCGGATTCTATCAATTCATTGATTTCATCCAATGCCTCTTTTATTTGCGTTTCTTCATATTTTTCTCTAAAATGGTCACAGGCTCCGGAATAGATATCTGCCTCCAATTTTCCGGCACCTTGATTGTTGTCCTTCAGATAGGCAACCAATTCATACACCATCTCATCAACCACATGAACAGAACCGCTGTTCACATCCAAAATAATACGGTATCCATTATTTATATACTGATGAACCACGATTTTCTCCTTTCGCCTTGTGCTGCCTTAAAAGGCTTTCGCACAAGTCAAACACCCCACCGCAAGCAGCGGGGCATCAAAATTGTAACGCCCTAAGGGGCGAGGTATTTGACCCTTGCGGCATTCGTCAAATATCCATGCAAGTATGGCTATTTTCCTCATTGCTACGCATGAATAAGCAGCGACCTAAGCCGCTGCTTATTTCCTAATCTAAATCCTATTTCTGACTTTCACAGCTCTGATTTCCTACGGTACAGGATGTCTTACATGCGGACTGACAGGATGTCTGGCATTCTCCACAGCCTCCCTTTTTCATGGACTGCTTTAAGTTGCGTGTAGTTAATGTCTTAATATGCTTCATCATATTCCCTCCTTATGTTTAGCAACCTGGGGCTAATTATTTTCCTTGGTGCGGCTAGATAGTCACACATTTAAAACATTATAGCACAGGTACGCTATATACGTCAAATTTTATTTTGCCATTTTCCAACAGGCTTGCAAAAACCCCCTAGGACACTCCTAGGGGGGCAATAGGGGAGGATAAGTATTTTCCTTATCTTTGGCATAGCCTGCAAAAGGGGGGAGTTTCGCAGGCTATTGAAAGAGAAGTAATCCTCTTTCATGATAATAGTATGACCTCTCTGTCTTTTTTTATTCACTCTCAAAAAAAATCAGCACATTTTTTTACTTTGCTGCATATACTACTATGACTTTACAAATTTGGAGCATATTATGAAAATTGTAGTAGATGCCGGTCACGGCGGATTCGATAATGGTGCCCGCTTTGAGGGACGCCGTGAAAAAGATGACAACCTCGCCTTAGCTCTTGCCGTGGGTAAAATTTTACAGGATAACGGAGTGGATGTGGAATTTACAAGAACGGAAGACATTTATCAGACACCTTATGAAAAGGCAATGATTGCCAATGATGCCAACGCTGATTTTTTCGTATCAATCCATCGAAACGCCATGCCTATTCCCGGCACTGGAAGCGGTGTGGAAACTCTGGTCTATGAAGATCGTGGTATTCCCGGAACCATGGCCCGCAATGTCAATCAGGAGCTGGCTGACTTAGGTTTCACCGATTTAGGTGTCAGTACCCGGCCAAATATTGTAGTCCTCCGCCGCACGAAAATGCCGGCAGTCTTAGTAGAAGCAGGCTTTATCGACAATCCGGCAGACAATGCATTGTTTGACGAAAAATTTGACCAGATTGCCCAAGGCATTGCCGATGGTATCCTGTCCTCCATAACCGCTGCAGAAGAAGAAATGCTTTATCGGGTAAATGTGGGTGTTTATGAAAACAAACAGTATGCAGAAAAATTGTTAAACCAACTGAAAAATCAAGGCTTTCCTGCATTTCTCAACTACAACCATGGCTATTACTTTGTGCAGGTAGGTGCATACCAAAATCTAAGCAATGCCATTGCCATGGAGCAGCAACTGAGAAATGCCGGCTATTCTACTTATATTGCCACGGAATAAATGCCGGGACAATGCTCCGGAAATTTTCATCGGATTTCATAGACAGCTGGCAGCAAAATCCAAAAAAGAAAGGTGTCCACTGGCACCTTTCCTTTTTATTATTCATGACACTGGAAAGTTCGCAGAGTATGCTTTCTATTGTTCTAAAAGTTTGCTGATTTTATACAGACTCTACTTCTCCTCCGCTTCCTTTTCCTGTTCCTCTCCGAGCCCCGGAAGCATTAAATACACCTTATCAATTCGATTCTTATCAATGCTCTGCACCCGAAGTACAATCCCTTCTTTTGTGGTGACGGATTCCTGTTCTTCCGGCAGACGGTCCAACAAATCGATAATTAAACCGCCCAAAGAATCATAATCCTCGGAATCCAACGAAAGCCCCAGTGCATCATTTACATCATCCAACTTCATAGAGCCTTCAATCAGATACTCTCTCTCTCCCAGCTTCTGAATGAGATTTTCTTCATCTTCATCATATTCATCACGGATTTCTCCCACAATCTCTTCCAATAAATCTTCTAACGTAATCAGACCAGCGGTGGCACCATACTCATCTAATACAATGGCCATATTAATGGTATCCTTTCGCATCTCAATCATCAACTCTGAGGTTTTCTTATATTCGTATGTAAAGAAAGCCTCACGCATAATATCCCGCACATGAAATTCCATAGAATTGTCATATAGAAGCAAATCTTTCATATTCAGAATGCCTATTACATCATCCGTAGAGCTTTCATATACCGGAAGACGGGTAAATTTTTCTTTCTTAAATATATCTATTAATTCTTCTCTGGTGGCATCTGCCTTGGCGAATGCCATATCCACCCTGGGAATCATAATATCCTTTGCAAGAGAATCACCAAAATCAAACACATTGTAAATCATCTGGCGTTCTTCACTCTCTATCACACCATCTTCATGGCTTACATCCACTATGGTACGCAGTTCGTTTTCTGTCATGGTATCATTCCTGGCATTGGGATCCACCCGCAGCAATCGCAATACCCCCAAGGACAATTTATTCACACAAAAAATTACCGGAGTCAAAATTACCATGAAATAGTAAATAACTCCTGAATACCTCAAAGCGATTTTCTCTGAATGGATGGTTGCCAGAGTTTTGGGCGTAATCTCTCCAAACACTAACACTAACAGTGTCAATACTCCTGTTGCCACTCCCACTCCTGTACTTCCCAGTATCTTGGTTGCCAGCACAGTTGCCAGCGAGGATGCCAGAATATTTACAATATTATTTCCAATCAATATGGCACTTAGCATTTTTCCGGAATCGTCCACTACCTTAAGCAATGTGGCTGCCCGCTTGCTGCCTTCTTCTGCTAAATTCATAATTCGTATCCGATTGACCGTAGTCAGTGCTGTTTCCGCTGAGGAAAAGAACGCTGACAGTGCCAGCAGAACTACTAATATCAATAATTGTATGGCGTCGCCTGAATCCAAACTTATCTCCCCTTTTCTATTCAAAGTTTACCGCTTAAAAATATACCGTTTTTCTCTCTCTTTGTCAAGTAAAGTTCCTGCCTGTCTTTCAACTGTTTTTAAACTGTTTTTTGTTCTGCAAGCTCCTTTACTTCTGCCAAAGAAATACCTGCACAATCAGCTATTTCCTCCAATGTCATTTTCCCAAGTTTTATCAAACGAACCGCCATAGTTTTTGCTGCTTCATCACATGGAAGTCTTTCAAAATCTTCTCCGGAGTCTAAAACATTGGAATCCAAAATGCTACTATGGAATCTTGAGTTAATTATAATACACATTTTTTATGGTTACAACCACAACTTGTCATTCTGCAGCAGAAAATGCCCGCTGAAAGAAATCAGCGGACATTCGTGTAATATTTCGTAACTGTTCAAAGCCAACCACAAAAACACTGCATTTTTCTCAGTTACTTTTTTGCTGTCACTGATTTTACTGCACTGTAACTTCCTTGGATTTTCGTTTTGGAAACCGTTTTGTAAGAACAGATCCTTACATAATATTTTTTCCCTGCCTTTAATTTGCTTACCTTTTTGGAAGTTGTCTTGTTGTTTGCTATAAGTACATTTTTTACATTTTTCTTAAACTTCTTATCCGTAGAATACTGCAGGATATATCCGGTGGCTTTGGTGTCTTTCTTCCACTTTACGGTAAAGGTCTTTGATGCTGTTGATTTTACGGAAGATATTTTCTGCCGGCTTGGTTTTATCGTAATGGTTATCTTCTTTTCGGCTGCCTTGTATTCCTTTGTTTCAGATGCTTTTATGGTGATGGTGGTTTTACCACAGCCTGTAATGGTCACCCTTCCGCGTTCAGACACGACTGCCACTTTTTTGTTGCCGGATGTATAGGAAAGCTTTCCGTTTCCATTTGTTTTTGCCCCTATGCTAAAAGCCTCTGTTCCATAAACCTTGGTGAAATTATTGGCTTTTATGGTCTGGACTTTCTGCAATGTTTGTGTGGGGGCAGCACTTGGGGTTGCTTCCTGTGCAGGCTTTACACTTGGCGTCGGTTCTCCCTGTGTAGGCTCTGCACTTGGCATTGCTTCCTGTGTAGGCTCTGCACTTGGC
>CAMWHJ010000057.1 GCA_947174015.1 uncultured Lachnospiraceae bacterium
TCGTATGCCTCTATCTGCTCCTCTGAATTTTTGGGATACATACTCTTTGTAATCTTGACAATTTTCTTTACAATGGGAAGTGCCTCGCCCTGATTGTAGGCACCATGATAAGAGGCGGCAACTATCTTATAAGTATTCAGTTTTTCTTCCTCTGTGGCAAATACAATATCTGCATTCCTTAATATATCTTCCCTTGCCTCATCAGCTAGGTTCAAATCCGCATCGGACAATGCCTGAATCAGTTCATGGGTATGATATAATATCTCTTCTTTTGCTTTTAATCTGTTATGCTCCATTCTCTTTCTTCCTTACTCACTGTATTTTACAATCAGCATTTCCACACCGATTTTATCATTCAATCTTCCCTGTTTTACCATCTCCTCAGTATCAATGCAGTCCTGCAGGGCTGCCATAAGCTGCTGTTTCGTAAATCTTGTTGCCTGATTTAAATATTTTCCCACCAGAAACGGAGCCAGAGATGTTTTTTGAGCAATCTCTTTGTTATCTCTGCCCAACCGTTTCAATTCCTTCACCTGAAGCAGCAAATGAAATTGTCGAACAATCAAAAACAAAATTCTCATGGGAGGCTCTTTCAAGGACAGCAGATCATAATACAAATGTAATGCCTGCTCCTTCTTTTTCTCTGCCACTGCTGCAATCATATCAAAAATTTTATTGGTTATTGTTACTGTACAGACCGCCTGCACATCCTCTGGTGTGACGGAATCTCTGCCCATAGAGTAACAAAGCAGTTTTTCCAGTTCCTTTTCCAACTGTTCCATATCATCACCTACCATGGATAAGAACAATTCTAAGGCAGCTCTTGTTATATTCTTGTTCTCTGCCTTCAGCTTGGAGAGAATCCATGTGCCCAGAGTTTTGCTGTCCTGTCTGGTCATCTCCACAATTCTTCCTTTTTCTTTCACTGTCTTATACAATCGGTTTCGCTTGTCAACAGCTTCTTCCACAAAAACAAAACAGGTAGTTTCTGGCAATTCTTTCATATAGTCTCCTAAGTCATTGGCAGACTTAAAAAAACCAGAATTTTCTATGACAATCAGCCGACACTCCGCAAAAAAGGGCATGGTCTCACTGATGGATATCACCTTCGGTATGGAGATTCCTTTCCCAGCAAAATAATTGTAATTCATTGTATCATCTTTTTCAACCAAAGCATTTCTTAATTTTTCCTTATAAATTCTCTTAAGATATGCTTCTTCACCATATAGTAGATAGATTTGTTTGAAATTCTTGGTTTTGATGTCTTCATTTATGCTTTTCATAATCGATATCCTCGTTTTATTGGATTGTAAACCACTTCGTAGTTTGGTTACATATTACCATATCCTCCCCATTGGTTTCAACCGTTACCTGTCCAAAATCCGCAGTCACATATATCATACTCCCAGCTTCACGCAGCCGCCCTAATAATTCCTCATGAGGATGCCCATAACTGTTGGCTGCCCCACAGGATATCAATGATATCTTTGGCTGCACTTCCTTAAGCATCTCCTCACTTGTGGTATATTTAGAGCCATGATGTGCTGTTTTTAACACTGTAACATTCTGTAAGATATGGGGTTCTAAAAGTTCTGCTTCTCCCTGTCCCTCCACATCTCCGGTAAAAAGTATAGAAAACTCTCTATAATTCAGTTGAAACACCATAGAATATTCATTTGCTCCTTGATAGCTTTTTCCCATCTTTGGCTGCAAAATTTGGATTTTCAAGGTCTCTCCCACAAGTTCCATACCTCTGGCAGCATAAATTATGGGAATATTCTGGTTCTGGATTTGTTGCTCCAGATTTCGATAGTTTTCTTCTTTCTCTGCTATCTTGGGCAAAAATATCTGCTCTATCTGAAATTCCCCTTTTTGGGCATATTCCAGCAATTCCTGAATACCAGAAATATGATCGCTATCCATGTGGCTGATAAAGATTCCGTCAATCTTCTCAATACCCTCTGACTTTAAATAAGGAATCATCCGATATTTTCCCACCTGACTCACATCTGTACTTCCCCCATCCACTAAGTATACATGTCTTTTCTCCTGTATCACAAAACTTTCTCCCTGCCCCACATCCAGCATGGTAATCCTAAGCTGTGGTATCTTATGAACACATAAAAACAAACCAGATGCCAGCACTGTGAAAAAAGCTGCCTTGCTCCAGTTATCCTCCCTTCCAAAGGTTTCATATGCTCCCTGTTCCGTCTCCAATATTTCCTGCTTTCTCTGATTCATGCTATGTATCACCCACACTGATAAAGAAAGCACCAGATAGTAGCATAAAATCCCTAAAAGAGAGGGTTGACCCAATCGTATTCTGGCAAAGGGCAGCTTTAAACTGAGATCTGCAATTTTCTCATAAGCCCCAAACCCCAAAGCTGCCACACCACCAAAAAACTCTCCCAAAGTCAGGCTCACCAGAGAACAGCCCAATGCCATAATACAAGAGGTAAGCAGCAGGCTCATTCCTGGTACCAAGATAAGATTTAACAGCAGACTGTATACTGGCAATTCGTAGTAATAGTATAGGATAATCGGCATTGTGGTAAGCTGAATGCCCAGATTGGCAAACACAGCCTGTTTCCATTTTTCTTCTCCGCCAAAGGCTTTGGTAAGTTCCGAAGATACCAGACAAATACCCAGCACCGCTCCAAAGGACAACTGAAATCCTGACTGGTAGAGCTGATAAGGCGAATCCACTAAAAGAATCAAAGCAGCCAATGATAAAGCCGAAAGCATATCATAAGTCCGCCCCAGATACCAGCCACCCATCATAATCATTGCCATCAACACAGAGCGTCTTGCTGATACACTATTTCCACACAAAATCAGATAAAACAATAGAAACATGGAAGTCACAATACCACTGACTCCATAACTTCCCCACAACTTCCGCAAAAGATGGTACAATGCCAGCCCAATACAGCTGATATGCAGCCCGGAAATGGAAATCAAATGATAAATCCCTGCCTGCTGATAGATTTCCTTCACTTCTTCCTCCATATCTGTCTTGATTCCCAGAAGAATTCCCCCAGCAACCGCTGCTGTATCCTTCGGAAAGATCTCAAAAAGCCTATGATAGCACTTCATGCGCAGCTGGTAGATCACTTCCCGAAGGTTTTGTTTTCCCTTTTCCAACAATAGGATTTCACTGCCATTACATAGATATTGAATTTTCTTTGCCTTATAATATAGGATTTGGTGAAACATTCCCTTGTTTCTTTTATCCTGCAACTGTTTCATTTTTCCTTGGATTTTTACTTTGTCACCGATTTGACAGGAATTTTCATTCGATAGATATACCAGAATTCTAAACTGTTTGTCCCTTGACTGGTCTGTGTATGCATTTTTTAAGGTAACTGCCAGACCATTACTCTTTGGTTCTTTGTCTGTAATTTCACCATACAGCCAAACCTTTTGTCCATCTTCGAAAAAAGTATACTCCTCTGTTTTCAGTCGGTTTTGGTATACGTCCCCGGCTGTCAACAACAAAAGACAGGCAAGGCAGGCTATGGTAAGTATGCAAATTGGATGTTTCATACTCTTACCTCCTTGTCCTACGGCTAGGCCGCTCTAAGATTCCCCCAAGTATGAAGTATTTCGTTCAAACATGGTGTTTAAATTAATATTCTCCTTATAAATTCGATTTGACACACCATTGACAGAAATCTGCACCTGGTTGACACTTGGCAGTTCTGTCAGGGAGTTTACTACGGAATATATAATAACCTCCTCGCTTACATCCGTGGTCTGATTTACAAAATTTTCGTCAAAATTAACATAACAAACCCCATCCCTAGTGTATATATTCAACAACTTTGTATCGGAAGGCAGTGCTGTTTTTGCCAGAACAGCACTTTCTTCGCTGTCAATGCCCTTAAGAAGCTGTTCTACAATCAGTTCTTCCATGGGCATGTTGGTGTTATGGAGCATTTTTCTTTTTACCAGTATTAAGCCAGTGCCATCTGTGTCACTGAAATATAGATTTAACTCCGTCTCCTGATAAGAGTTGTTTTGGGAAATGCTCACATCCACAAAGGTATCTCTCGTCATCAAACCAATGATATTACCAGTCCTATCTGCCAATGGCTGATTCCCTACCATAAATTCAATTCCATCAATGCCCTCTATCTGGAGCAGCGTCTGCACAATGGCGGCACGGCACAAAACTTCTGACACAGTATCTATTCTGTAATAGGATTCTCCCAAGTTTAAAATCAAATGCTCTCCCTGCAGCTCATGACCTAACAGGTTCACATCCTCAGAAATGGCACTTCGATAGGAAAACTCCTTGGGCTGTTCCCGAAGCTGCTGCATTAATTCCTCCACAAGCAAAAGGGTGTCTTTTTCCTGCGGAGTATAAACCTCTTGAACCAATCCCTGACTTTCACTGTCAATACAGTAAAGTCCAATCTGACCATCTTCCAGTATTATCTTGGCACTCTGACCATTCCCACTACCACAGCCCCAAACCGACATCACCACTATGGAAAGAAAAAGAACCTTACTTATTTTTCTCATGCCTCTGCCACCTCTACTCAATATAGTTCAATGGAATGCGAACCGTAAAAGTGGTTCCATCTCCCAGCTTACTGCTTACCTTAACCGTACCATGATGCATTAAAATGGCATTCTTAGTAATGGCAAGCCCCAGACCAGTGCCGCCGATTTCTCTGGAATGAGATTTGTCTACCCGGTAAAAACGTTCAAAAATATCATTCACGCAATCGTCTGGAATTCCAATACCGGAATCCTCAATGGTCAGATACATATCCTTGTGATCTGCGTTTAAAGAAACATGTACCCAGCCATTTTCTTTATTATACTTGATGGCATTCTCCACCAAGTTGGATACTGCTAACGTAAACTTTACTTCGTCAAGATCTGCAGTTACTTCCCGGAAACTCTCATACACAAGCTCAATATTCTGCTTTTTTGCAATAGGTCGTAACCTCTTGAGAATTGTCTCTATTAACTGATTCACTGAGTGAGCCTCAATCTGTGGCTTCACCTCCGTTTTATCCATTTTAACCAAAGACAGCAAGTCATTGATAATTTTATTCTCCCTGTCAATTTCTGCTGACATATCGCTCATAAATTCCTTATACATATCTGCCGGCACATCTCCCATGGCGATCAGAGAATCTGCCATTACTTTCATGGAAGTCAATGGTGTCTTCAATTCATGGCTCACGTTAGAGACAAACTCCTGTCTTCCTTTATCCACACTCTTCATCTTAGAAAGGAGACTGGAAAAAGATTTTGCAATCAAGTGAGTTTCTGAGAATTCTGACATATTCTTAGAAATGGCCTCTTCATCCACTTCTTCTCCCCATTCTGCAATGGAATTTGTCATCTTAATAAATGGATTCACCACTGAGTAGGAAAATAGCACTGCAATAATTACTGTAATTATTGCAATGAATAAAATCAGAATATTCATTCTGGCACTTAATTCATTCCCAATGGACTGGATGTTGGCGATAGACACGTTCACCAGCATAACACCCACAACTTCCTGACTGCTGCTCTCTAAATTATCCATAATGGGAATGGCAAGTTCCACATATCCATTTTCCTTATGATAATTTTCTGTGTTATGTCCACGAAAACATCGAATCACTGAAGCAGACAACAGGGTTTTTCCCTCGTCCATGCCGTAGGTATCCTTAAGGATTCGCAGAGATCTGTCCACAACAATGATTCTTCCTCCATAAATATTAGAGAGCTGGGACAATTCTGTATTCACACCCTCTGAACTCTGGTCATAAAGATAATTACGGGCACTCAACTGATTGAAGATACTATTACATTGGGACTGAATTTCCATACAATGTTCAGAAACCGAACATTTTTCATAAGCACGAAGAATCACCTGTTTCATGCAGAAAGACGGCACAATACCCACAATCAGCAACACAACTAAAACTCTCAGGCGCAGGCTGTGAAATATTTCGTCTAAAATCTTCATTTCGTCTGCTCCTTGCTACACTTGGAAATAATAGCCAACACCCCATTTTGTGTGAACATACTTTGGTTCGCTTGGATTCTTCTCAATTTTCTCTCGCAGTCTTCGGATATGTACATCCACCGTTCTCACATCTCCGGGATAATCCTCACCCCAGATCAAATTCAAAAGCTTTTCCCTGCTGTACACCTTATTGGGATTCATTACCAAAAGTTCCAGTACATCAAATTCCTTGGCAGTCAGATTAATTTCTTCTTCTGCAATGTAAAGTCTTCTTCCCTCACAGTCAAGTTTCATATCGCCTGCCTCCAGTGCTCCCTGCTCCTTAGCAGCCTCCTCCTTCACTGCACCTCTTCTGAGAATTGCTTTAATTCTTGCCTTCACCTCTAAAATATTAAAGGGCTTGGTGATATAATCATCTGCCCCATACTCCAATCCCAGAATCTTATCCATATCGTCACCCTTTGCTGTAAGCATAATGATTGGTACATTGGAAAACTCTCTAATCTGCTGGCAGACTTCAAAGCCGGTAAATTTAGGCAGCATCACATCAAGGAGAATCATGTCATATGCATTGGTCGTGGCAAATTCAATAGCCTCTTCTCCATCATAAGCACAATCTACCTCATAACCGTCCTGTTCCAAGCTAAAACGCACACCTTTTACAATCAGCTTCTCATCATCGACTACTAAAACTTTTTTTCCCATTTTTTCACCTAATCCTTATTTGTTCTTTTATTTTTTCATATACACCGCTTTTTATTCCCGATATATTGGTTAAATCCTCTATCCTCTGAAAATCTCCGTGCTCTTGACGGTATGCAATAATTGCCTCTGCCTTAGATTCACCAATGCCGGGAAGCGTCATTAATTCCTCTTTGGTTGCCACATTGATATTCACACCAGTCTCCAGACTGCTTTCCTCTGTGGATACTGTTACCTCTCCCTGATAGGGAACATACAACTGCATGCCGTCTTCTAAAATTCCTGCCTGATTCAGCCCATCTGCTGCTGCCTCCGGCAAAGTTCCTCCCGCTGCCAGAATTGCCTGATATACCCGCTCCTCCGGCTTCATGGTGTACACTCCGGGATTTACCACCGCACCACATACATGAACAATTAACTGCTGTTCCTTTGTTTCCTCTTCTTTTGGTACACCTGTCATCTCTATCTCTTCTGTCTCCTCTGTGGTCTGCACCTGAAAAACATCTGTTTCAGAATTATGTTGTGTACAAAGATAATAGACACCGCAAAGGAGAAAAATAAGTGCAATACCAATATATTTCATT
This sequence comes from uncultured Lachnospiraceae bacterium, assembly GCA_947174015.1. Lineage (GTDB taxonomy): Bacteria > Bacillota > Clostridia > Lachnospirales > Lachnospiraceae > RUG11237. Next base: position 7,264 of record CAMWHJ010000057.1, read on the forward strand.
TTCTCTCTTTTCATGATACCCTCCTGATGGGATACCTCTGATTGCATATGGATATCTTTATTTTAACGAATAAGTAACTATTTTACAATAAAAAAATAAAATATTTTAAAAAAAATTTCATACTTTTTTCCCAAAAACGAAACAATGCAGATGTTTCTCTCCCATCCTCTTTGTTTATTGTTAATTATTTAACTGTTTTGTCACTTGGTCAGAGACACTTTGAATCTGAGCATCCACATTCTCACCATTCCAGATATTAAAAAATGCAATCTCCAAATTCACCCAGAAATTGCTGGCATTCAACAACTTAGGCAAAGAAACCGAATTCTCATACTGTTTATAAATATCATCGTAAAACGCACCATTGCCTGTACCCTTGTATCTTTTTGCTGTGTATTTTCCACTGCATTCATAGAGTTGTCCTGCATAACCAAAGGAAAGATAATCTGCAAAGCGGGCTGCCTCCTCTTCCTGTCTGGTATAACCGTTGACCACTGCTGCTGTGGTAACAGACAAAGCCTTGCTGTTTAAATCAGCAGACACATTGGGAAGTACTGCAATGCCATAATTAATTTCCTTTCCATTCATCTGTGCTAAATCATTAATACGCTGTACCGCATCGGTTTTACCAATGGCATACACTGTTTTGCCCTCTGCAAATTCCTTTAAAACAGTATCATAATTGATCGTTTTAATGTCAATGGCAAAGAACTGTGCCAATTCCTGAAACCGTACCAGACAGGACTTTACATTGTCATTGGCAATGTTTACCACACCTGCATTGTCACCGTCCAGACCACCCAGCTTTAAGTAATCGCCTACAAAAAAGTAAGTATAAAAAATGTCAGATACATCAAAGCGGAAAATATTTTCCACACCCTCTTTTTCTTCAAAATTTTCAGAAAACTCCATCAATTCATCTAAGGTTGTGGGAATCACCTCCATCTTCTCTGTCTGGGTTTCTTCGGAACTTTCCGATTCCACCTGTTGGTCTATTGTAATATAATCCTTATTATAGATTAAAAAACTGGTCTCAAAAGAAATGGGATATGCAATCTGTGCACCGTTATAACGAACCGCATGCAGTGCCGTATCACAAAAATACTCTGTGGTATAGTGATTTTTGGTATCGTTCACCGGTTTGGTCAATCCTGCCAATTCCACCATCTCCAGTTGATCGTTGCTGACCAGATACACATCCGGTCCTTCAAATTCCTCGCCTACACTTTGATTATTAATATTCTCAATGTAATCTACCTCTGACATTAAGCGGGTATTCACTGTCACATGATTGGCAGCCTCAAAGCTTTCTGCTGCTTTTTCTATATAATTTTGCAGTTCTGCTTCGGAATACCATACTTCAAGAGTGATATCCTCTTTGAATACCCTTTCGTCGGCAGCACTGTTGTTTATGGAATCCTCCATGGCAAACCAAATCATAAACACCAGCAGGATCACCACCAACAGCATGGAAATTCTTTTTTTCCCTTTCATAATTAAATTCTCCATATTTTATACACTTTTTTTGAGTTTCTCAATCATTTCATCCACATGTTTTTCTTCAATGATCAGCGGTGGAACAAGACGGATAACATTGCTTCCGGCTGTGATCACTATCAGTCCGTTTTCCAAAGCCTTATTCACAATATCTCCGGGCTTTCTGCCATCTGCCACCACTAATCCCTGCATAAGTCCCTTGCCCCGGTGTGCAGCAAACGCTCCACTATCTGTCACCAACTGTTCCAGCTTCTGCTCTAAATAACCACTGATTTGCTTCACATGTTCTAAAATATTTTTCTCTTTGAATATATCAAACACCTTGCTGACTGCTGCACAGGCAAGGGGGTTGCCTCCATAGGTGGTTCCATGGTCTCCTGCCACTAAAGATGACTTGGCAGCCTTTTCTCCTAAGACAAAGGCTCCCACTGGAATTCCACATCCCAGTGCTTTGGCACAAGTCATCACATCCGGCTTTACACCATATTCCTGCCATGCGAACTGATAGCCGGTTCTACCCATGCCGCACTGAATTTCATCTAAAATAAGAAGCATATCCTTTTCCTCACAAAGATCCTTTATACCCTTTAAAAATTCCGGTTCTGCCGGATAAATGCCGCCTTCTCCCTGTACCGTTTCCAGAATAATGGCACAGGTTTTCTCATTCACTTGTGCTTTCACACTTTCTAAATCATTGTAATCGGCAAATTTGATTCCTCCCAGCAATGGCTGAAAGGGTTCTTGGTATTTCACGTTTCCGGTAACGGACAATGCCCCTAAACTTCTTCCATGGAACGAATGATTCATGGCAATTATCTCATGATCCGTTTTCCCGTCCTTGTTGTAGGCATATTTTTTAGCCACCTTAATAGCACCTTCGATTGCCTCGGTACCACTATTGGTAAAAAATACCTTATTTAAACCGGAGGCTTCCACGAGTTTTTGGGCTGCCTCGGAAGCCGGTATATTATAAAACAAATTGGAAGTATGAATCAGCTTGTCTATCTGGTTCTTTAATGCATCGTTGTATTCCTTGTAATTATAGCCCAATGCAAATACCGCAATGCCTGCCCCAAAGTCTAAGTACTCTTTGCCCTCTGCATCATACAAATAGACACCATTTCCCTTTTCTAACACAATCTGGTATCGATTGTAGGTATGTAAAATATTTTCCTCACAGATATCAATATAATGTTTACTTTCCATCGTAGAATTTCATCTCCTTATCTCCTAAAATTGCGGTACCAATACCCTTATTGGTAAAGATCTCCAGTAACAGACAATGCATAATTCTTCCGTCCAAAATATGAACTCTGGAAACACCTTTTTTAATTGCCTCCATACAATTATTCAGTTTCGGAAGCATTCCTCCGCCTACGGTACCATCTGCAATCAGTGCTTCTGCTTCTGTTAAGGTCAATTCAGAAATTAGAGTGGACTTGTCTGCCGGATCTTTCATAACTCCTTCCACATCTGTTAGGAAAGCCAACTTTTCTGCCTGCATGGCTTCTGCAATGGCACAGGCTGCATCATCTGCGTTGATATTGTAGGTATCAAACTCATCATCCATGCCAATGGGTGCCACCACCGGAAGAAAATCCTTCTCAAGCAAATCCCAGAGAATCTTGGCATTTACTTCCTTGATATTGCCTACAAAACCAATATCCTCACCATTGGAATATTTCTTGTCTACCTTTAAAAGACCTCCATCTTTACCGCTGATGCCGATAGCCCGGACACCCAACTGCTGAATCATCTGTACAAGACTTTTGTTGACTCTGCCTAAGACCATTTCTGCAATTTCCATTGTCTCTTCATCTGTGACACGAAGTCCATTGATAAATTTTGCCTCTTTCCCGGATTTTTCCACCCATTTGCTGATTTCTTTACCGCCGCCGTGAACAATAATAGGTTTAAATCCAACCAGTTTTAAAAGAGTTACATCCTTAATTACATTCTTTTTCAATTCTTCATCTACCATGGCACTTCCGCCGTATTTTACCACGATAACCTTACGGTTAAAACGCTGTATATATGGGAGTGCTTCAATTAAGACTTCCGCTTTTTTTAAGTAATCATCAATTTCTGACATTCTGTTTTCCTCCTAAACTACACCTAAAATAGTTACCATATATTTTACATCCCTATTCCACACAGAATTGCTCAGGGTGGCAGCCTATGAGCGATAATCCGCATTAATCTTCACATAATCATAGGTCAAATCACAGCCCCAGGCAGTTGCTGCGGCATCTCCCATCTTTATGTCTGCAATGGCTGTGACCTTTTCCTCTGACAAAATCTTCGTTGCCTCCTTCTCACTATACTCCAAAGCCACACCATTTTCAATAATTTTTAATTTCCCGGCAGCACTTTCAAAGAACAAGTCCACCTGTTCCGGATCAAATTCTGCACCGGAATACCCCATGGCACAGAGGATTCTTCCCCAGTTGGCATCATGACCATAGATGGCCGCCTTGGTGAGAGATGAGGTTACAATAGACTTACTTAAGGTCACTGCCTGCTCCTTGCTCTCTGCTCCAATCACTTTTACTTCAAATAAAGCAGTAGCTCCCTCACCGTCTCCTGCAATCATCTTAGACAATTCTTCATTCACATAGTGAAGTGCTTCTTTAAATTTTTGATAATTCTCATCCTTCTCGGTAATCTCTTTGTTGCCTGCCATGCCATTGGCAAATAACAGCACCGTATCATTGGTGGAAGTATCACCATCTATGGAAACCATATTGTAGGTATCCTTTACATCTTCTTTCAAAGCCTCTGTCAAAAGTTCTTTGGAAATGGCAGCATCGGTCATTACAAAACCAAGCATGGTACACATATTTGGGTGAATCATGCCGGAACCCTTACACATTCCCCCCAATGTTACAGTGACACCGTCAAGTTCAATGGTAACTGCCACTTCCTTTGGCTTGGTATCTGTGGTCATAATGGCTCTGGCGGCTTCATGCCCCGCCTCTATGGTGCCTGCCAGCTTTGGTGCCATCATGCCAATGCCTGCTTGAATTCTATCCATGGGTAACTGCATACCAATCACTCCGGTGGATGCCACGCATACACTTTCCTTAGGAATTTCTAACACTTCCGCTGCCTTTTGGGCAGTGTCCTCACAATATCCATAGCCCTCTGCCCCAGTGCAGGCATTGGCAATTCCGGCATTGATCACAACTGCCTGCACATACGGGGATTCTTCCGTAATCTTTCTATCCCATTTGACAGGAGCTGCTTTCACCACATTGGTGGTAAAGGTACCTGCTGCCTTACAGGGTTTTTCACTGTAAATCATTGCCATATCTTTTCTGTCTGCATACTTGATTCCTGCTGCTGTGCTTGCTGCCTGAAATCCCTTTGGTGCGGTTACTCCGCCTTCTATCATGTTCATTTTTATTCTTCCTTTCTTAAAATGTAATCGTTCTGATATCTGAACTGTTACTTGCAAAACCCATTTAAAATCTGCTTCGCAGATAAGGCTATGGATTAAATATAGTAACATTCTCCTCATTCAAGGTAAAATCATAGTAATTTAAATCTTTTCGGAATTCCCAGCCCATCTTCTGCCAGAATTTATTTCCGATTTCATTTCTGGTAAATGCTATAATAGAAAGTTTGTTTATCTGCTCTTTCTTCAATGCTTCTACACAGAACTGCACCATCTGCCTGCCTATACCATGCTTGCGGTATGCTTCGTCCACACACACATGATACAGGCATCCGCGTCTGCCATCATGTCCGCAAAGGATACATCCCACAATGTGTCCCTCTTCTTCTGCTACCACACTGGTGGTTGGATTCCGCTTTAAAAAGCGTTCGATTCCTTCTCTGGAATCATCCATGCTCCGGATGCCAAAACCACTGATGGTCATCCAAAGGTTATGTACTTGTTCGTAGTCTTCTATAGTCATACTTCTTATTTTCATATCACAAACCACAAGCATACATGCTTGTCCTTTCTTATTTTTAAATATGGCTTTTTCCTTTTACACTGCAAGGAAAATTCCACCAAGAACCACACAAAAAAGCCCCACAGATGTAAATACAATTCCAATTATTTTTAAGGGACTTATTTTTGATAACGTTGCCTGTGCAGGGTTTTGGGGATTATAAAATACTGGTATCTTCTGTCCCATTTTTTTATTAATATATGAGATATTCCACGATATGTTATCTGCTCTTCTATATGTAATGCCATGCACTGTATACTCAAATATGGGACAACGACTTCCTGCTCCTGTGCCACCAATATAAATTCCCATTTTTGTATTTCCACCACCGCCACTGTTATAATTGTATGCATTCATACACATATCCACAATGTAGCCCATGGTCTGACTTTCATATGGATGGTTTCTTTTCCCCACAAAAAAGAATATAACTCCTAAAATTAGTATTAAACCTCCTACACCTAACATAATAAATACTGCTATCTGCATTTTTTCACTCCTTTTTTCTTTGTTTTACATATTTCGCTTTTTATGAACACAAAAAATAAATTGACCATTCTCTATTGCTGCTTTTTCCAGCAATGCCTCTTTGCCATCTTGACAAAACAAAAAAAGTAAACGGTAAATAACCCATTGACAATCACATAAGGCACAATTCTGCCATGATTCCCATCTGGATTCATCAGATAAACATTGATAAAGAGATTTCCTCCAAAATGCCATATGGAAGCTGGTATAATATTCCCTTTGGAAAGTCTGATAATTATATAATATCCATAGCTTTCCAAAATACAACCATATAGAAATGCGGAAATTGGAACATCCATGGTGCCTGACAGCCAAAAATGATAATGCCACAAAGCCCAAAAAATACCAACAAATAATGGTGTCAGCATAACACCTGACAGCCTCTCTAACCTTTCTTGCAGAAAACCACGCCATCCAAGTTCCTCAGCAATCAGTGCCCATGCAATAATAAGCATTTTCTTTGATGTAGGCATTAAAAAATTTCCATGATCGCTAACTGTCATATTCGTAATCAGTTTTCCTAATGTATACAGTATCGCTGGTGCCAAAAATCCCATCACACAATATTTAAAAGAAAAATTTTCATAATATTTCTTCCTTAAAAATTTTCTCACACCATCCCTTTTTGAAAACAAATATATCGTTAATAGGGATGCCAGTGACGGAGAAGCAGCTTCTATACCAAATATGATTAAATTCAAAATTTCTTTGTAATATTGGGGCAAATATTTCGTAATATGTATACAAATAAATGGGATCCCAAATGCAAAAATTAAAAAAGTTCTCCTAAAACCTGATTTCATTTTCTGATATATCTGGAGTTCCTGTTATCTTATCTGGAATGTTATCCAAAATATCTTGTAGAGATTTAGCCACTTCAAGCATTTCCATGGTTTCTAAATGCGGCATTGCATATATCCCCTTCCAGAAATATTCATCATATCCCTGTTGAACAGAATATGCTAAAATTGGTTCACCCAATGAAAACTTTGCATTTATTCCCTCTTTGTTTCCTCTGGCATCAAGTTTTATCCATCTATTCTCTAAATAGACGGCATTATATGCATGAACACAATATCCCATAGAATCATCAGCCATAAGTGTAATACGTTGGAAACAAAATCCCGTGGGGATTTCTTGAGAACGCAATAATGCTGCTAAAAGGTTCGCTTTTGCATGACAGATACCAGTTTTGTATTTCAAAACATCAGAAGCTTTTGCTGTAATAATACCAGCATTACAATCAAACGAATGTGGTATTTCATCTCTTACATATTCATATGCCACTTTCGCTTTTTCAATATTGTTCATTTTCTCAGAAAACAATTCAGATACTTTACTTTGAATAATTTCTGAATTGTAATCAATATATTCATTAACCTCTAAAAACTTCTCCATCTCTCTATCTCCTTTATCCCATATCCCAGAAACCATCTTTGCAGATTTTCGTTTAAAAAAGTCCTTCATCTTGTATCCTCTTCATACATGTGAATTACAAACAGAAATTTATATTCTAAACTCAACTATATCATCAAATGTTTTGCGAGGTCTTGCAGTTGGATTTTCATTCGGATAGCCCAAAGCGATTGCTCCTATCAACTGAAATTCAGTATCAAGATACGAGATTAACTCTCTGTAAGCAAAGCAAGTATTTGCAATCCATAATGTTCCAATTCCTAATTCCTGTGCCTGTAACAGCATATTTTCAATAAATGCACCTATTGACAAATTATCGCATATTTCTGTAAATCTTTCATCAGCATTAAGTGATACAAATGGACTTTTCCCATTTGTGTTTAATACAACAATCAAAACAGGGGCTTCCCTCATTATTTGTAATGTGTTTTTTGCATCTGTTAATCCACTTTTTGATTGTGGCAACATTGCATTGATTTCTTCCCTTTTAATTCCCGTTTCCATATAAGTAAGAAATTCTTCTTTATGCTCATTTCCCAACACAATACATTTCCAGGGTTGTCTGTTTTTTGCCGATGGTGCAACTATACCTGCACTTATGATGGTATCTATAATTTCTTTTGACACACCCTTATTTGAAAACTTCCTAATACTTCTTCTATCAAATATTGCTTTATCACCCATATATAGCTCCTCAACTCCTGATTTTCTATTCATGTGCTTTCCACATACACTCCAGAATTTTCATATCAGTAAATGTTGATTTGAAAGAAGATTGTTCTGGGCTGCATGCATAGATACCAAAGAAAATCTCATCTGCACCTTCCCAGAAGTGACATATTCTCATTTGTTTAAATCTTATTCCATCAACGCTGCACTCAAAGCAAAAATCAGATTCCCTCCGGCTGAATCTATACCACATTTCTTTGATATCCGCCGAAATGTCCGTTGTCGCCCAATCAGAATAACCATGGTTTGTTACTACACTGCCAAGACGCTGGTATTCTTTATTTTCATACTCAACGGATGCTTTCATCCAATTTTCACTATTGAGATAAGCCACAACACCGCATTGGTCAAAACGTCTTTTACTTTCAAATTGCGTTTTTACAACGAACGAAAAATACTTTTCACTTATCCGCATTTGCAGCACAGGTGCATTGTCATTCTGAAAACCATAGTAAGTTCTCTGCCATAAGTCTGTGTTAGGCTCAGTAACAATTTCAATCTTTTCATCTGAAATTGTAAAATCTTTCGGTGGTCTGGTCCACACTAATTTATCTGCTGAAAACAATTCCATCTTTCTTTTCCTTTCTCACTTTGTATTAATTTATTACATAACTATTCCGTACCTTCATAGTTAAATGTAAAGAACCATGCAAAATTGCTTTTCGGGTATTGCACCCATAAAAATTGCTATGGAGCAGTTACTTTATTACCATCAAAACTTGGAATTTATGGAGCAACAGATATTTTGATTACCTTTGCCGTTTGCGTTCCATTATTCCAAATAGAATGAGGGGTCATTCCATTTACAAAAAACATTTCATCCGCTTTCACAATATGAAATGTTTCCCCTAAAACAACTTTTACTTCGCCCTCAACCACAATAAATATATGGTTATCGCTGTGTGTATGATTTCCTTTGGGTCCTCCGCCACTTTCATCTATATATGCAACCGCACCCCATTGGATTTTTCCCATCTCATTGAACAATTTCTTCGCCATAAATTTTTCGTGTCCTTCTGGCGTCATAAATGTACTGTCCATATTATTCTCCTTTTCATCAAACCGAAATTTTAATGCTATAAATATTCACACAATTCCATTATACTATTGACTATACAATCTGGTTTTTCATCTTCTCCAGTGATAGACCAATAACCTCCAAATCCTTGCTTCAACCATATGGTATGCATTCCCAATCTTTTGGCTGGAACAATATCATTGTCAATTCTATCTCCAATCATGACAGCCTTGTTGGCTTTACATTTAGCTCTTGATAAAGCAATTTCAAATATTTTAGGGTTTGGTTTTTTCACCCCTTCTTCTGCTGATGCAATAACCAAATCAATGTATGGTAATATCCCCCATTTTTCTAATCTGCTCTTTGTCCCTAATGTTTGATTTGCAATGATGCCAATGTGATACCTATCGCATAATATCTCAAGACATTGCAATACATTTTCATACAAAATCTCATCTTCCAAATACCATTTTCTTTTGGGCAGATTGTATTTCATCCCCAATTCCCGATCGCCTTTTTTATTCTGTTTATAGAATTTCAATGCTTCATCATAAATGTATTGATAATCTAAATGAGTTAGTTCTGCAATATCTCGAAAGATGTGTTCATATACGAATGATTCGTCAACAAGTGTTGACCCAACATCAAAAAATATCCATTCTATATTTTCGAACATTTCATTCCCCTGCTTTCCCAGTAAATCAAAATTATCACTCATAAAAGGGCAGCATTTTATCATATATTTCTTTGGTTTGTATACCATGGGATGTTCCATATAAATCACATAAGATGCTTTCTTATGTCTGTTGATGCAGTATGGCAATTATGTTGCAATCACTGCAGATTTCTATATAAGCATTTCCCTCCATGTTGTCTATTACAGTATCCCATTGAATTTGAGCAAGGTATTTCATTGGCTTTCCACAATCAGGACAACGTTTAATATCACAATCTTGAATCCAAAATGCAAATCCGCCAATGGAGGATCCACCCTCCCAGTCAGCCGCATATCTTAACGGAACAGGAGCCTCTCCCAAGATGTAGGAATTAGAGCAAAGTTCCTCAACTCCCTCTTCTTCCAGATAATCTTCTGTACTAAAATGCTCTTCACCGGAAATTATACTGCTCTCACCGTCTATGGAATATCTGCAAAAATTATCATCCGAATACGGAATGCAATTTGGACAACACTTTGCTTTTATCGTACCGGGAATTTCCAGATAATCTAATCGTGGATCTCTTCCGTCAATCTCCATAAGATTTACAATCCGGCAGCCGCAGTCAGGACATTTTTCATCTGTCTTAACTCCAATTTTTACGGGACTGTGCTTTTTCTCCTCTAAAGTACCTTTCACCATAGGGTAACATTTTTCAAAATTTGTTTTTCTAAACTTTCCGCTGTTGTCGTATGACCATCCGCCGTATGTGGCATAAAAAGAAGGGTTTACATATAAATTTTCTCTCCACTTTCTCGGATTCTTTTCCAGTTCTACAAAGGCATGAAATACCTCTTCACCGCCATAAACAGCAAGACATAATAAAAGATTGCCTGCCAGCCTTCCATCTATATGATCCTGCTTCAGCATTTCCAGCATTTCTTTGATTACATCATCCGGAGCATCTTTATAAAGTTCACAAGGATAGAAAAGCCTCTCTTTAAAAGCAGCTTTGGCAATTTTTGTTGTATCAATATCCCTATAATTCACCAAGTTTTTAAACAACTGGCTCTCTTGATCTAATTCTCCCGTTTTTTCAATCTCATCACATATTTGCCGGATTGCCATATCAATTTCTTCCTGTGACAGTGCTAATATTCGGTTTCGTTCGTTTTCTGTCTGACAAGAAATACAAATTCCATCAAAGTAAATTTCTCGTCCGCATTGCCTGCATTTTTTTGCATTTCTGTTCATCTGCATACCTCCCGCAATATAAATCGTGATTTTTTCTCTAAATAACTATTATTTCTATATTTATTTCTCATCTTTTTTCATACGAACTTTTCCCGTAACACTTTCCACGGTAAGTTTGAATACTGTAGTTTTGGGAATTACAGCTTTATTAAATGGAAATGCTTCTTGATGATAGTGTTTCATTAAAGTACACAAAGCATTATATTTTTCCTCTTCTTCCACGATTTCTATCATCCCTCTGCCGATAACACTTTCATATTCCATGGTACAGTTTCCATCATTTATGTCCGTTACAAGCCTATGGGAACAATCCATCTCAAAGCTTGCCCTTTTATCTCTTTGGATTAGTTCATACTTTTTCCCTTCCAATGCACCATGAAAATAAAGTGTTATTTTATGATCCGATACCTCCATTCCAAAGTTAAGGGGTAATATGTACGGATACTCATCATCGTTCCATGCCAGTCTGCACACATCACATTTTTCCATAACACGGATAATATCTTCAAAATTTTTAATCTCTCTATCACTTCGACGCATTTGTTACCTCCTTCAATACTGGTTTTGCTTGATAAAATTGAATTTCCTTAAATCGGATACACTTTTTGGCATTCTTCCAAGTCTACACTTTCTTTCTCTGATATAAATATTTCAGCCGAAAGGGATAAGTCATTCTCACATACTAAATGATTCTTAATATATTCTATCACGAAAGGATAATTTTTTATTGCATCATCTGTACTTAACCAAATGCCCAACTCACAGCCTGATGAGTCTATATAGTCATATCCATTATCTGTTACTTTGTTTCCGGTATATTCCGCTAACACATCAGGCAACACATAGCGTATGTCTAAATCTGCATTTTTCAGTTCTCTGCTGTCTATTTTAATGATAATTGTTTGCAAAATCAAATTCTCCTCTCAAATATTTATGATTCACAAGTGCATCAGCTCTGCTGACTCCTTTATGATTTTCTCAGTTTTACATTTTAAAATTTATTACTCTGTCACTAATTACAAAAACTGTGAAAAGTCAAAACAATACATACCATGATACCCTAATGTGTTATCAAAGGAGACCACTACTTTCGGCATTGTTATACCAAAAGTATCCTCAACCCACTGGATTGCTGCATGGGCAAAAGCTTCTTTCTGAATACAACAATCAGAAAAATGTATATTATGTAATCGAAACAATATGTTTTTACTTTCCTTTTGTATCTTGATTTCTATAATTATAGCAACCTGCCATTTGCCACCCTTGGCTTGGTAAAAAAATTTATCCATAACTTCTCACCCTCCAAAACTGGAAGTTATAGTTTCAGCCTTTTTATATAATCGCTTTCACTCCCATTCCAATGACAATAGATGCATTTCCCGTTTTTAAAAACATGGTTGCAATTTGGATAGCCATATAGGTAATGGGAACATTCAGGACATAATTTCATCATCTTTGAAGTTCCTTTTAGAAACTCGCTCCCACATTCATCACAAATGATGATTTCCTTTTTGTCCATAAAATCTCTTCTCCTAATGTAGATTTTTTATTTTACTCAACTCACCAACAAGTTTGAATTTATCTTTTCTTATATACGATAATCTGCGGCTCCGTTCCATTACAACCATATTCACACACAAGCAGATAATTGTCATCTGCCGCAATACCATAACATC
>CAMWHJ010000058.1 GCA_947174015.1 uncultured Lachnospiraceae bacterium
ATCATGAAGAGGAATGTGGATGTGGAGAACACCACCATGATCATGAAGAGGAACGTGGATGTGGAGAACACCACCATGATCATAAGGGACACCATGAGAAGATGTCGGAACCGATTTTGTGTCAAAAGTGCGGTAAGTCCCTGGAAGAGTGCCAGTGTGACTTGGAAGGGGGGAAATACAAAAAGCAGATATTTATCTTGGAAAATCTGGGATGTGCCAACTGTGCAGCCAAAATGGAGGCAAAAATCAATGAGCTGCCGGAAGTCCACACTGCCACCATTACCTTTGCCACGAAACAGCTGCGGGTGACAGGAGAAAATCCCGAACGCCTGCTGCCAAAGTTTCAGGAAATCTGTAAATCCATTGAATCAGAAGTGGAGGTAAAAACAGGGGAGAACAGAAGCAGTAAAGAAGAACGCAGGGAAGATGCTGAAAAGGAAAAGAAAGAGATGTTGGTTATTGGTATCGGAGCTCTTTTCTTTGTGGCAGGTCTTTTGGCAGAGGATAGATTTCCCATGCTTTCCATAGCGGCTCTTGCCACAGGCTATTTGATCCTGGGCGGTGAAATACTGATGACAGCAGCAAAGAACTTAGTGAAGGGAAAAGTTTTTGATGAAAACTTTTTAATGAGCATTGCAACCCTGGGTGCCTTTGCCATTCAGGAATATCCGGAGGCTGTGGGCGTAATGCTCTTTTATCGCATTGGTGAACTGTTTGAGCATAAATCAGTGGCAAAAAGCCGCAGTCAGATTATGGAAACCATTGATATGCGGGCAGAAAACGTTACCCTGCTGGTAAAAGGGAACACAAGACTGATAGCTGCCCAAGAAGCCAAGGTAGGTGATATTATTGTTATGAAACCGGGGGAGCGTATTCCCTTAGATGGAGTGATTATCAAGGGTGAGACCAGGATTGACACCTCTCCTGTGACAGGGGAGCCGGTTCCGGTTGCCATGCAGGTGGGAGACAGTGTAATGTCAGGCTGCATGAATCTTTCCGGTGTGATAGAGATGCGTGTGGAAAAAGTATTGGAAGAATCTATGGTATCCAGAATTATGGATGCGGTGGAAAATGCAGCAGCCAGCAAACCAAAGATTGATAGATTTATTACAAAGTTTGCCAGAATATATACCCCCTTTGTGGTGGCGGCTGCCGTGGCAACTGCAGTGATTCCATCCTTAATCACAGGAAATTGGGAACACTGGGTTTATACCGCATTGACTTTCCTTGTTATCAGCTGTCCCTGTGCACTGGTATTAAGTGTGCCGCTGGCATTTTTCTCAGGAATCGGTGCGGGATCCAAACAGGGGATTTTATTTAAAGGTGGTGTGTCTTTGGAGGCAATGAAGAGCATAAAAGCCATTGTGATGGATAAGACAGGAACCATCACAAAAGGTAACTTTGCAGTGCAGAAAGTTCTGCCAACAGGAACCATATCAGAGGCAGAGTTGTTAAGTCTGGCAGCGGCATGTGAAGCAAATTCCAGTCATCCCATTGGGGTGAGTATTTTACATGAGGCAAAAGAGAAAAGGCTTGAGGTGAAGAAGGCAGAAAAAATTACAGAACTTTCCGGCCATGGAATCTTGGCAGTGATTGACGGGAAGCAGATATTGTGTGGAAATGAAAAGTTGATGAAACAGCAGGGGGGAGATTGCAGTGGATACAAAAATGAATACCAAGGCACAGAGGTGCTTATGGCGGTGGATGGAGTATATGCCGGTCAACTGGTAATTTCCGATACCATCAAAAAGGATGCGAAGACAGCCATTGCAGCATTAAATAGACAGGGCTTTGTGACAGTGATGCTTACAGGGGATTCCAAAGAGAATGCAAAAGCGGTGGCAGAAAGTACCGGTGTGGCAGAAGTGTATGCAAAGCTGCTGCCGGAAGAAAAACTGGAAAAACTGCAGGAAATCAGAAATCGGTTTGGAGATGTTATGTTTGTGGGAGATGGAATCAATGATGCACCGGTACTGGCAGGAGCCAATGTGGGTGCTGCCATGGGAAGTGGTGCAGATGCCGCCATTGAAGCCGCTGATGTGGTATTTATGACTTCGGATATGGAAGCCATTCCCGCTGCCATGAAAATTGCCAGAGCTACCCAGCGAATTTCCGTAGAAAATGTGGTTTTTGCACTTGCCGTGAAAGCACTGATTATGATTCTTGGATTGGCAGGAATTGCCTCTATGTGGCTGGCAGTCTTTGCAGATACCGGAGTGGCTATGATTTGTGTATTAAATTCTATCCGTATACTGTATCAAAAGAGAAGAGGGTAGAAATAACCAAACTGCAAAGCACACGCAATTCCCGTCTGTCATTTTGACAGATGGGAGTGACAACCCAAAAAACCAGGAGGTATGAATAGATGATTTGGGATAAAGTGGCAGGGTTTTATGATTTAGCTGAAAATTTATACAATGGTAAGGTTTATGGGCAGTTAGGCAAACAAGTTTCAGCCTATATCGAAAAGGATGATTTCGTGTTGGAGTGTGCCTGTGGTACGGGTATACTTAGTGTGGAAATTGCAGAAAATTGCAGGAAATTGATATCCACAGACTGTTCCACAAATATGTTAAAGAGAGCAAAAAGAAAGTGCAGACATCTATCAAATATTAGGTTTGCGAAGGCCGATATATCAAAGCTTCGCTATCAGGATAATCAATTTGATAAGGTAGTTGCCGCAAATGTGATTCACCTGTTGGACAGTCCTGAAAAAGCATTGCAGGAGTTAGAGCGTGTCTGCAAGGCAGGGGGAAAAATTATTGTTCCCACTTATGTAAATAAGGAAAAAAGCGGGGCAGGTATCGCCGTTGGCATATTAGAAAGAATAGGCATTGTTTTTAAGCGGCAGTTTCACTATTCCTCTTATAAAAAATTCTTTCAAGAATTGGGCTATGTGGATTGTGAATATGTGCTTATTGAGGGCAGAATGCCCTGTGCCATTGCAGTCATAACCAAGAACAAGAATGAAACATATCGTAACGGTTAAGTGCAGAACAGTTTCATCATATAATATAGAGAAAAAGCATTAGGGATGTAATGGAATGGAAGATCAGAAGTTAGAAAATCTCTTGAATTTAGCTTTAGATGCCACAGAAGAAGAACGGCAAAAGTCATTGGAGCTTTCCGTGGGATATGATCCCAAAGAACGACTCTGGGAAGTAATCATAAAATATACAGGCAGTCTGCAAGAGATAAAACAGCAAGGCATCGATGTGGTGGAATTGTTAAATGGATATGCAATTTTGACTTTAAGTGAGACACAGTTGGATTTATTGTCAGAAAATCCGCAAATACAGTATATTGAAAAACCAAAGCGGCTGTTTTTTGCAATTCAGCAGGCAAAATTGGCTTCTTGTATTGATACGGTGCAGACCGGCAGATTTGGACTGATGGGAAGAAACTGTATTGTATGTATTATTGATTCGGGAATTGATTATGAGCATCCGGACTTTCGCAATCCCGATGGCAGCACAAGAATTATAAGTTTATGGGATCAGACCGTTGCGGGAAATCCTCCGGCAGGCTATTTCATAGGAACAGAATATACCAGAGAACAGATTAATCAGGCATTGGAAGCAGGAAGCATGGCTTCACAGATTGTAAAAAGCCGGGATTTAAGCGGGCATGGCACTGCAGTGGCAGGAATTGCTGCCGGAAATGGAAGAGCTGGAAACGGCAGATATCAGGGGGTAGCGCCAGAAAGTGATCTTTTAGTGATCAAGCTTGGAAATCCCAGAACAGATTCTTTTCCAAGAACCACAGAACTTATGCAGGCATTGGATTATAGTATTCGAAAATCCGTGGAGTGGAATCGTCCCATAGCCATCAATTTAAGTTTTGGCAATACTTATGGTTCTCACGATGGAACTTCACTTTTGGAAAGTTACATTGATGGTATTGCCAATGTGGGGCGGAATTGTATATGTATCGGCACCGGAAATGAGGGAAGTTCCGGAGGACATACCAGTGGAGTCCTGAAAAATGGTCAAGAAACCATTGTGGAGTTGGCGGTGGCAAGTTACGAGACTTCCTTGAGTGTGCAAATATGGAAATCCTATGTGGATCAGGTGAGTATCAGTGTGGAAAGCCCCGGTGGAGAAAGAGTGGGACCGATTCAGGAACGACTGGGCACCCAGAGGTTTTCCCTGGAAGATACAGAGATTTTGCTGTATTATGGAGAACCTTCACCATATAGCACTGATCAGGAGATTTATCTGGACTTTTTACCAAAAGGTTCTTATGTAACTTCTGGAATCTGGCGTATCATATTGACCCCCCGCAATATAGTGCAGGGGGGTTATAATATGTGGCTTCCAAGCGAGGGAATATTGAATTTAGGAACTCGCTTTTTAATGCCCACCCCGGAATTGTCCTTGACCATACCCTCCGGTGCAAGGCAGGCAATCGCTGTGGGGGCATATAATTCTTATCTTAATGATTATGCAGAATTTTCCGGCAGAGGATATGTTTATGGGAATTTGAGCATAAAGCCCAATCTGGCGGCACCGGGAGTGAACATTACCTGTCCCTCACCGGGAGGCGGTTATGTGGTAAGGAGTGGTACTTCTATGGCAACACCTTTTGTAACAGGAAGTGCAGCCCTGCTTATGGAATGGGGAATTGTGCGAAACAATGATCCGTTCTTGTATGGGGAGAAGGTAAAAGCTTATTTGGAACGAGGTGCAAGACCATTGCCGGGGCTGGAGGTATATCCCAATGAATTTGTGGGCTGGGGTACCCTTTGCTTAGCAGCCAGTTTACCAGTGTAAAGTACTATAAAAATAGGAACTGTTACCAAATCATGTCGAAATTTGTCGATGGTGTTTTCTGGCAATACAAAGTAATTGGTGTATAATTAAAATGTAGATGAAATGTAATTGTGCAGTACAGTTGGCAAGAAACATAGACAAATGTAATTATGAATGATTCCATACAGTTCTGTGATTTACTGCACAGTTACCAGCATAATGGAAAGAGGTGCAGACAAAATGAAGAAAAATTTCAGGATTGTTATGGCAGCCCTTATGGCAGCAATCTGTCTGACTGCTTGTGGTGATGAACCATCAACAGATCCTGGGGTACAAGATAATAAGGTGCAGGATGAAGTGCAGCAGGAGAATACAGCACAAGATGATGTGACACAAGGGGAAACACAGCAGGAAGATGTGGCACAGGAAGAGAAAGTAGTACTGAATGTGGCTATGTATCCCTATGTGCCTGCCCCGGAGTATTTTCAGGACACTTTGCAGAAAGCATGGGATGAATTAAAACAGAGTGATGAGAAGTTAGCAGATGTCACATTGGATTTTAAGGAATGGGACTGTTATGAAAACAGTGAAATAGATGATTCTTTGGATGTGATGGTTTTTGATTCCATCTTCCTCACCGAGTATGCTTCCAAAGGTGAACTTTTGCAGATTTCAGATGAGAATATAGATAATTCTGAAGATATTTTAGGATTTGTGCAAGAGGGGATTAAGGTAAATGGTGATTACTATGGTTTACCCCAGATGATTTGTGCCAATCTGTTCTTTTACCGTCCGGATGATACAGAAGTAGCCTCAGCAGGCAATGTGGATAAACTTTATGAGGTGATGGGGGATTATGAAGGAACAGAAGAAAGACTGAAAGATGGAGAGGGTTTGTTGGTGGATATGTCCTCTGGAACAGGTAATGTATGTCTGTATTTGGATGCCATCGTGGACAGCGAAGCAGTCTATACGGATTTTACACAGATGCCGGATGTAGAACATATAAGCGATGAGGCGATTGAAAGCTTGAACGATCTGATCAAAATGGGCGGAGTCAATCAGGTTTATGCGGAGACCTCAGGCAGTTATGATCGAGCAAAGTGGTTTTCAGAGGGAAGCGGCAGAGCTTACATTGGGTATAGTGAGTCTATGGCTGAAATGGGAGATTATGTTTCACAGGTACAGATCAGCACACTTGCCCTTGCAAACAGGGAGGATATTCCCCTGTTCTATGTGGATATTGCAGCTATCAATGATGATATTGCGGAAAATAAAGAGTATGCTGCATTGAAACTATTAAATTTGATGACCAGTGGGGAAGTAATGACAGAAACCATTTTGGGCAGTCAGGACAGTGGTCCTTTGTATATTATGCCGGCAAGAAAAAGCTGCTATGAGGATTTGATGGCAGATATCCCCATTTATACAAGACTGCAGGAAATTACAGGAAAGAGTGAAAATCATGTATTTCGAATGGGGGCAGATGCTCACGCATACATCAAAGAGACGAAAAAGATATTGCCTCAGTATCTGATTCAGAAGTAGTTATATGCAGACAAAGATATATATGGAATCATACATAAGTTCATATGGTTTTGGAAAATTTGGATGGCCACTATGGAGTAAAAGCTCCCTAGTGGCTTTTTTCATGACAATAAATTGTTTTATGAACCTTAATATCAGTCTTTTCCACCCAAACGATTTCACATAGTTGCTTTTATAATATAATGTATGTGGATGAAAAATACCAATGGATGGAGAGTGAGGCTATGTTTTCAAAGAAAAACCATTGTTCTGTGGAATCTATGAGAAAAGAAAGGCGACCGGAACTGGATCTGGCAAAGGCAGTTTTAATTTTTCTTCTGGCATTTGTACATTGTACCATCGAATGTACAACAGAGGAGAATCTTGCATCCGGAATTCCCTATTTATTTGACACAGTGATTGGTGGTCCCTTGGGGGCACCTATGTTTATGTTTGCCATGGGGATTGGAATGGTATATACAAAAAACAATTCTGCCCAAGATTATGTCATAAGGGGATTAAGATTAGAGAGTGCAGGATTTTTACTAAATATATGTCGCTATACCATTCCTTATTTCATTGGGTATGCCATTACTTCAGACTATGATAAATACATGGATGAGATCCTATATCGAACATTCTGCAACGATATACTTCAGTTCGCTGGTATGGCAATGCTGCTGATAGCTTTGCTTCAATGGTTAAAAGTTTCGGATATTGTGATGTTCATCATTAGCTTTGGAATGTCGTTAGCTGGGATGCTCTTTAATGGGATGGATGTGGGGAATTTGCCAGGTAATTTATTTCTTGGATATTTTATTGGAATAGAAGATGCTGCCGGTAAGGTGTGTTCGAACTTTCCGCTGTTTAACTGGTTTATGGCACCTGTTTTTGGGTATCTGTTTGGCAAATATCTGATAAGGGTAAAAGACAAGAAAAAAGTTTACTTGATGTTGTCACCCATATGTATTGTTATCACAATTATTTATTTTGCGCTGGGAATAAAAAATAGCTTAGGTATGTTTGGAGAGGGGCAGAATTGCTATTATCATATCCTGACAAATGACATTTTGGCAAGTATGATTGCCGCCATTGGTATCTTGGGTATTTATAATTGCGTTGTCCGCTGGATACCGAAAGGATGGATGTACTGGATCGAGGATACAAGTAGAAATATTACGGTTATTTATTGTATTCACTGGGTTATGGTTGTGCTTATTACAAATGTATTATTATATGCAGTCAGGGGGACACAAGAGCTGCCGCTCCCTTATATGTTGCTTCTTTCCTTTGGAATCAGCATGGCAGCAATAGTTATTTCCCATTTTTGGGCGGGCAGGAGAAGGGATACGGTGCTGTTGGAAAACTGAAATAAAAAAGGGGTGAATATAAAAATGAGATTCCATTCTTTTCGAGGGAAAATATTATGTGTACTGTTATTTTTCTCTGCTATCAATATCATAACGATCTGTACAGCAGTTGGTATATATTATGTAGGTACAGAAATGCGGCAGCACACGGATTTTGCGTATTCTTATGCAAGAATGGCGGCAGAGTACATCGATGGTGATAAGATTCTTACCTATGCAAAAAGTAATGAAAAAGATAATTATTATGAGCAGATAATGGATTTTTTAAACTGCACTCAGGCACAGACCAATCTTTTATATTATTATGTTATTGTTCCTTGTGCCAATGATTTTGTCTATATTTGGGATGCAGATAATGGGGAGGGGACCTGTGCTTTGGGGCATCATGAGGTGTATTCAGCAACGGGAAAAAGTACTGCTATTCGGGCTATGGAAGGAAATCCGAATGAGGAAATGATCATCACAGAGGATAAGGTTTCTGGTTATATAGGTTCGGTATATTACCCTATTTACAATAGTCAGGGGGAGAGTGTGGCACTTGTGGGAGTTGACCTGTCCATACCATATATAAAAACAGATTTGGCACATTTTATGGTAGTTATTATTACGGGTGTGGTGATGGTGATTCTGATATTTATCAGCATTCTCTATTTGATTTTCCGTAAGGAATTCATTAAGCCTATTCATGATCTTAATGAGGCAGCCAAAAATATGGTCAGTAATTTAGAGCAGGAGAATGAAGTGGATTTTCATATAACCACGGGGGATGAAATTCAGGAACTGGCAGCCTCTTTTCGTCAGATGTATCGGGAAGTAAAAGATTATATTCAGAAACTTTCCAATGTGACAGCCGAAAGAGAACGTATAGGTGCAGAATTGGATGTGGCAAAAAAGATACAGGCAGATATGCTGCCCTGTGTTTTCCCGGCATTTCCTGACAGGGATGAATTTGATATATATGCCACTATGGCACCTGCAAAAGAGGTGGGGGGAGATTTCTATGATTTCTTTTTTGTGGATGAAGATCATCTTGCTATAGTGATAGCAGATGTGTCTGGCAAGGGAGTTCCAGCGGCACTCTTTATGATGATATCAAAAATGATGATAAAAAGTGCAGCCCAGTCAGGGCTTTCTCCCAAGGAAGTGTTAGAGAATATCAACAACAAACTCTGTGAAAATAATGAGCAGGAAATGTTTGTGACGGTATGGCTGGGAATATTGCAGATTTCAATGGGGAAAATGGTATGTGTGAATGGGGGGCATGAATTTCCTGCCATCAAGAGGAGAGAGAATGATTTTGCATTAATTAAGGATAAGCATGGTTTTGTACTTGCAGGGATGGAGAATACAAGATACGAAGAATATGAAGTGATTCTGGAACCGGGGGATATGTTGTTTGTCTACACAGATGGTGTGGCAGAGGCAACGGATGCATTAAACCATTTGTACGGAACAGATCGGATGCTTGCAGCATTAAATCAAGAGGAGCGGACAGATTGTAGGAAGCTGCTGGAAATTGTCCATAGAGATGTGGATTCATTTGTGGGCGAGACACCACAGTTTGATGACATTACCATGTTGGCATTATATTTTAAGGGAAAAAATTAGATATATTCAGTTGTATATGTATTTGCTTTTCCAGTGGTGTTAAGTAATGATGTAGGAAAACGGGTTATTATACATAAAAAACGTATAACTGCCCTATATGTCAGAATATGTCACAAAATGTAGATTTAAGTCGATTTATATTTGTTGTTTTGTTGAAAAATAGGATATATATTATATGTAATTATGTAGAGAAAAGGCTAACGAAATATTTTAAGACATTAGGAGAAGAATGCGGATTAGGCTTATTTCGGAAGTTCCAAGGGAATCAAGAAGAGTGTGATTTTAGAGGCTTCTGCAATGGTTGTATTTTACGAGGCATAATAGGTTCCCGAAAAAAAGGAGGTATGTGTAAATGGTATGTGAAGAAAGTGTCACAGAATTTGAGACAAATGCTGTTGTCATAAATGGTTTGCAAAAAAGTCTTGGTGAAAAGACAGTTATCAATGGAATAAGTTTTTCAATACCACACAATACAATATATTCAATTATTGGTCCAAACGGTGCCGGAAAAACCACATTGATACGATTGATACTGAAATTGCTTAATAAGGATGAAGGTGCTGTTTACTATGCACATGGTGAAGATAAACTGGCAGCACTGTTGGAAAATGATTATTTGTATGAGACAAAGACTGGTTGGGAAAATATAATGTTCTTTCACGGTTATTTTAATTCGGAAGAAAAGGAATACATAATACAGGCAAAAAAATATGTAAAGCAGCTCCAGCTTGACACAGCTATAGATTGTAAAGTTGCGACTTATTCCAAAGGGATGAAAAGAAAGCTGTCACTAATAATTGTATTGCTTAGAAATATGCCGGTGCTCATTCTTGATGAACCAACCTCAGGTATTGATCCGGTATCACGAGTGTTAATTCGAAATTTATTATCGCAGCTTAAAAAGGATGGAAAAACAATTTTATTGACTTCACATGATTTATCAGAAATTGAGAAGTGCAGTGATTACATTTCTATTTTAAAAGAAGGAAAAATAATAGAAACATTTTGTAATGATAAAGGAGCTATTGACCTTGAAGAAAGGTTTCTTAAGCTTATTGGGGAAGTAGAGGTTGAAAATGAAAAGCAGTATTAAACTTTATGTCAAAGACATGATAAAAAATCCATCCTATCTTTTTATTGTTATTGGCTATTTGTGTATCACGATAAATTCAATATTTAAAGTTAAGAGTTCTATATTAGAAAGTGATATGCCAGAAGAGGTGGTTGAATTTACATTTCAATATTTATTTTTTACTTTAATAATTGGTTATTTTCTTTTCTTGGTAATGACAGGCATATCATCAATTGTTGTGTCTGATAAATTATCTGGACGGTGTGAGATGTTGTTGGCGAATAAAGTAAGTATTGAGTTATTGATGAGAAACTATACAATAACCATATTTTTTCTTTGTGTATTGCCAATTTTCATTTATGCTGTTGTACTTTTGGGCATTTATTCTTTCAGTGAGTTGAATGAAATTATGGATAAGGCATGGAATGTAGGAAACTTGTTTTTTGTTTTGGGATTTTTTATTTTCTCTCTTAGTCTGATCAAAATGATAATTTATATTTGTCTAATTCTAAAAAGGGTAGAGATAATAAGAAGCATTTTATCATTTTCATCCATTGGATTTTTGTTTATCGTTATGGCACCTGTAAATTTTTTGTGCAATCAAGGCTGGATTTTGACAGGATATGCTCTTGCGTTGGCGATAAGTGCAATACTTATTGTGTTGAGTGTAATCTTTTTGCTTGTTATATTGGTTATGAAAAAAAACTATTCCAATGAACGTGTTGTGCTGTCATTTCGGCAGTAAAAAGGCTCATATTTTGTTTATGTTATCATTCAGATTTTGGTTTGTTATGTAATGGTGAAGGTACAAAACAGTTACTTATATATTATAAAAATATATGGTTTTCGCTTGCCATAGGAAAAGTTATCGAGTAAAATGTTTGTGAGTTGACAATAGAGAACAGAAACAGGAAAGTAAAATGAAAAATCATTGGAATGAGCAGAAATAAAAGGAAAGAGAACATGATTAAAATAAAAAATCTGGTGCATGAATACATCCGCAGGGATGAGGATGACAATGTGGTGGATATCAAAAAAGCATTGGATGATGTAAATATTGAAGTGAAAAAAGGTGAATTTGTGGCGATTTTGGGACATAATGGTTCTGGAAAATCCACATTGGCGAAACATATCAACGCTTTGCTTTACCCGGAGGAGGGGCAGGTCATTGTGGATGGTCTGGATGCATCCAAGGAGGAAAATCTTTGGAAAGTACGCCAGAGAGCCGGCATGGTATTCCAAAATCCCGACAATCAGATTATCGGAACTATGGTGGAGGAGGATGTAGGATTTGGACCGGAAAATATGGGAGTGCCGCCGGAAAAGATCTGGGAAAGAGTGGAGAAAAGTTTAAAGGCAGTGGGTATGTACCAGTATCGAAAAAAGTCACCCAACAAACTGTCTGGGGGACAAAAGCAGCGGGTTGCCATTGCCGGTGTGGTGGCAATGCATCCAAAGTGTATTATTTTGGATGAAGCCACTGCCATGTTGGATCCGGGGGGGCGAAAAGAGGTACTGCGGGCAGTGCGTGGCTTAAATCAGGTGGAGGAAGTGACCATTCTTCACATTACCCATTATATGGAAGAGGTTGTCCATGCAGATAAGGTTTTTGTTATGGATAAGGGAAAGGTGGCAATGGCGGGAACTCCCAGAGAGATTTTTTCCAGAGTGGAGGAACTGCAAACATTGGGATTGAATGTGCCCCAAGTAACGCTTCTTGCCCATGAACTTAGAAAGGCAGGACTACCTGTCAGTAAGGGAATCCTGACCGGTGAAGAATTAACCAGAGAATTGCTGACCATCAAGGCAGGGAGGTGAGGTTGTGCAGATTATCATAGACCAGTTAAACTACTCTTATGGTGATGGTGCCATGAGACAACAGGCATTAAAGGATGTGAGCTTTTCCATACCCAAGGGTCAGTTTCTTGCTCTTATTGGGCATACAGGTTCGGGAAAATCCACCTTGATTCAGCACTTAAATGGATTGCTGAAGGCGGAAAGTGGAAGTATTTATTTTCATGGGGAAGATATTTCTGATGAGGATTATAATCGAAAAAAGCTTAGAAGCAAGGTGGGCTTAGTATTTCAATATCCGGAGCACCAGTTGTTTGAGACAGATGTATTCAGGGATGTTTGTTTTGGCCCCAAAAATCTAGGACTGGATGATAATAAGGCAGGCTTAAAAGCCTTTGAGGCTTTACACCAAGTGGGGATTCCGGAGGAACTGTTTTATGTATCTCCTTTTGAGTTGTCCGGAGGACAAAAGAGACGTGTCGCCATTGCCGGTGTGCTTGCCATGGAGCCGGAGGTGTTGATTTTAGATGAACCTACAGCGGGACTTGACCCTCGGGGCAGAGAAGAACTTCTCACCATGTTAAAAAAGCTTCATAAGCAAAAACACATGACCATACTTTTGGTATCACATTCCATGGAGGATGTGGCGAAATATGCAGAGCGTGTACTGGTAATGGAAAAGGGCAGTGTTATCCATGACGGTTCTCCCAAGGAAGTTTTTTCCAAGAGAGAAGAATTGAAACGTTTGGGATTAGATGTGCCGGAGATTACTGATTTTATGCAGGATTTGCAGCGAGAAGGATTTCCGGTAAATCCTCAGATGATAACCGTTGAGGAAGCCAGGCAGGAAATTTTAAAGGCATTTAAGAAAGGACAGCTATGTTAAGAGATATTACGTTAGGACAATATTATCAGACAGATTCCCTGCTTCACCGTCTGGATCCCAGAGTAAAGATTGTGGGGACATTTGCGTACATTATTTCACTATTTCTATTTCGAAATATTACCATTTACTTGATAGCAGGACTTTGGCTCTTTGCAATGATTCGCTTGTCAAAGGTACCCTTTCGATTTATGGTAAAGGGATTAAAGCCGGTGATAATGATTCTGTTGGTAACGGTCATCTGCAATGTGCTTTTTACAAAAGGTACTCCGGTGTTTAGTTTCTGGAAAATCACCATAACAGACGAGGGTTTAAAGATGGCATTGTTTATGACCATTCGCTTTGTGATGTTGATTATTGGCTCTACACTGATGACATTGACTACCACGCCCAATCAGTTGACGGATGCTCTGGAATCTTTGCTATCCCCGTTAAATAAGCTTCATGTGCCGGTTCATGAGATTTCCATGATGATGGCGATTGCACTTCGTTTCATACCCATTTTAATGGAAGAAACTGACAAGATTATGAAGGCACAGCTTGCCAGAGGAGCAGATTTTGAAAGCGGAAATATGTTCAAACGAGTTAAGGCAATGTTGCCCCTGCTGGTCCCCTTATTTGTATCTGCTTTCCGCAGAGCAAACGATTTAGCCATGGCAATGGAGGCAAGATGTTATCGGGGCGGTGAGGGCAGGACGAAAATGAAACCTTTGATTTACAAGAATACAGACCGGAGGGCATATCTCTGCATACTTGTGTATCTTGTGGTATTGATTGTGGGCGGATTTATAGGGAAAAGACTGCCGCTTTAGAAAGGAGAAATCAGTGGATGCATGTTATGGAATATAGAATAGCAACGAAAGAGGATATAGATATGATTATGAGCATTCGTTTGGAAATGCTTCGGAAAGTAAATGAATTATCGGATGATTTTGTTTTTACAGATGCGTTTATTGCCAATAGTAAACGTTATTTTTTGGAAGGGAACCAAACAACTGCTATTGCTCTGAAAAACGGTAAAATTGTGGCTTGTGCAAGTATGTCGTATATTGAGATGATGCCTACATTTTCGCACCCTACAGGAAACAGAGCACATCTTATGAATGTCTATACAAATGCCGATTATCGCAGGCGAGGTGTGGCACGTAAGCTTGTACAGATGTTAATAGATAAAGCGAAAGAAAAGGGAGTTACAGAAATTAGTTTAGATGCTACTGATTCAGGTAGAACGCTTTACGAAACTCTTGGATTTTGTGCATCAGATGAGTGTATGGTAATGAATTTGGGGTCATGCAGACAAATGTAAGACAAAACGTAACTGTTCAGTAGGTCTGTGCATTTACTGCACAGACCGTAAGAAAAAGTGGATATAACAGGCAAAGAACCATTGCCGTAGGCAATTTTGCATGGTTCTTTGCTTGTAACTATGAGGGTACTGAATAGTTACGACAAAACATCCTTTCACAGTGGTTAAGAGTCAAAAAGGTGCATTTAAGCAGGTATCGTGAAGAATTGGAAATTGGAAGGACATGGGAAAATATATGAGAAGAATTTTACTAAGAATTGCATATGACGGAACAAATTATCATGGCTTTCAGTTACAGCCCAATGCAGAAACCATAGAAGGTGTCATAAACAGGGAACTCAGCAGAATCTTAAAAGAAGATATTACAATTATTGGTGCCAGCCGCACCGATGCGGGGGTGCATGCCTTGGGTAATGTGGCAGTTTTTGATACCAATGCCAGAATTCCGGGAGAGAAAGTTGCTTATGCTTTGAATGTGAGTTTGCCGGAGGATATCAAGATTCAGGAGTCCCATGAAGTGTCCTTGGACTTTCATCCAAGACATCAAAATACAAGAAAGACTTATGAATACAAGATCTACAATGCCAGATTTCCCTCTCCCCAGCATCGATTGTATGAGCATTTCCTGTATTATCCATTGGATGAGGTGAAAATGCAGGCGGCAGCGGATTATCTGGTGGGAGAGCATGATTTTAAAAGCTTTTGCAGCATTCATGCGGAGGTAGAAAGCACTGTCCGCTGGATTTATGGGATTGATGTTACCAGAGCCGGTGATGTGATTACCATTAAAATTACCGGAAATGGATTTCTATATAATATGGTAAGAATTATTGCAGGGACCCTGATGGATGCAGGTCAGGGTTTTTTTGAAAGTGTCCATATGAAGGAAATTTTAGAGGGGAAAAACAGAGAGCTGGCAGGGGCTACGGCACCGGCAAAGGGGTTGACTTTAGTGGAGATATGTTATCCTGAGGCGGCAGAGTAGGGTGAAACGATTTTTGCAAGTAACAGTGAAGGTATCTGAACGGTTACTCAAATTGAGTTAAACATATTATTATGGTAAAAAAGGCTAAAATATTGAAAATATTGGTTGACACACCTGGCAAAGTATAATATAATATTTGAATGTGCGAGGGTCAGTGCCGGACACACTGTTTCCAAATGCTATTTCAAAGCCCCGAAATAGTATTATCTTCGTGCAAAAGGTGAAATGGATTTTCACATTTTAAAAATGTGTTTTTGCTTTTACAGAAGCAGATACACAATATAATAAAAATTATGTAGTTAGTGGAACTTTACAAGGAGGAAAACCAATGAAAACATTTATGGCTAGTCCATCTACAATTGAAAGAAAATGGTATGTAGTTGACGCTACAGGATATACATTAGGTCGTTTAGCATCAGAAGTTGCTAAAGTATTAAGAGGAAAGAACAAAGCTATATTTACTCCTCACATTGACACAGGTGATTATGTGATCGTAGTTAATGCGGACAAGATTCAGGTAACAGGTAAGAAGCTGCAGCAGAAGATTTACTACAATCACTCTGATTATGTAGGTGGAATGAAAGAAACCACTTTAAAAGAAATGTTAGCAAAGAAGCCGGAAAGAGTTATCGAACTTGCAGTCAAGGGTATGCTTCCAAAGGGACCTTTAGGAAGACAGATGTATATAAAGCTTCATGTATATGCAGGACCGGAACATGACCATGCAGCACAGAAGCCGGAAGAATTAAAGTTTTAATTGACAAGGAGGTAATTTCAAGTGGCAAAGAATACAAAGTTCTATGGAACAGGTAGAAGAAAAAAATCAATCGCTAGAGTATATTTAGTACCTGGAAAGGGCGAAATCACAATTAATAAAAGAAATATTGATGACTATTTTGGTTTAGAGACATTAAAGCTTATCGTTCGTCAGCCGTTGGCATTAACAGAAACAACAGACAAGTTTGATATTATTGTTAATGTACACGGTGGTGGATATACAGGACAGGCTGGAGCAATCCGTCATGGAATCTCCAGAGCTTTGTTACAGGCAGATGCTGAGTACCGTCCGGCACTGAAGAAAGCTGGTTACTTGACAAGAGATCCAAGAATGAAAGAAAGAAAGAAGTACGGCTTAAAAGCAGCTCGTCGTGCTCCTCAGTTCTCAAAGAGATAATTATAGTGTTGTATATACAAAATGCCGCAGATATTCTCTGCGGCATTTTATATAAATAAGTTGTCAGGGTGTCAAAAGCTGGGAAGAGGATTTGAGGTTCTGATTATTAAGGGAAAAGAAAGGATAAAGAAATGAAAAAGATACTAGTGCTTGCAATGTGTGGAATGTTATGTTTTGCATCCACAGGATGTAACATGGGAAGTGGAGAGGATAAAGAGGCTGCAAGGATTCAGGAATTGGCTTCTAATATCAGCACAGATATTAAAAGTGGTGAATTTCTCTTAGACAATGTAAAATACAGCTTTCCAATGAATTTACAGGAACTGTTGGATAATGGTTGGACTATTTCCACTTCCTATGCTAATAAAGATGGATTTGTATTGGAGCCAAATTATGCTTCCAATGATTTTGAGTTATTCAATGAAGATGAGGATTTTATTCGTGTATCCGTAATCAATTTCTCAGATAAGGATGCAGAAATTGAGGAATGTCTGGTGGAAAGAATATATATGTCTACCACAGAAGTGGATGTGATTCTGCCAGGTGGTGTATATAAGCATTATAAGCCGGCAGAGATTGAGGCGGTATATGGAGAGAGCGATAATAAAAAAGCTGATACCGGTAGTGTTGATTATAATTTTACATATTCTGTAGATGATCAGTATAAGTGCAATATTACCATGAACGTAATTGATAACGATTATACCATAGATCCTTTTACCAGTGTAGAATACAGTATTACTGATGTTGGAAATAATGGAGTATTTTATTCTGATTATAGTGAAGGTAAGGACGGAAATCAAATATTTCAGGCATATGCTGACAATATTATGAATGCCAGCTATTATGGGGATTACGCAGAGTATGTGAAGTCTGGTGCCTCCACAGAGGAAGAGGCAAAAGAACTGTATGAAAGTATGACAGATTACTATGCAGATGCTATTTTGTATTATATAGGTGTCAAAAGTGAATCTGTTGATGCTGATACCAAAGCCCAATATGTTGAGTTTGCCAAAAAAGTTATGGCAAAGGTGAAGTGGGAGTATGAAGATATCACTGTTGGTCAAACAGGAACTGGTATTGTAAGGCTGCAGCTATATCCTGTGAATCTGTATGATGTAATTCAGGAACCATTAGTTGGTACTTTGCAATCATTTCAGGAAAAATATGCCGGAGTGGATGTGGAAGCAGCATTACAGGAAGAGCAGGCTGCCATGGAGACAGATTATGCAAAAATGGCTTTAGAAACCATGGAAGGTTTGTTGGATCAGGTGACAGCAGATACGGCTAAGAGCGAAATGTATACAATAGAAAACTATGTATTGACTCAGGACCAGTGGAATGAAATTGATAATATTCTGTTAAATGTGAAAGAATAGAAAGATGTGAAAGCTTCCGGGAATGTTCCGGATTTGATTAGAAAAACCTATCACTGTTGGTGATTTAAAATGGCTATTGCAGGAAGAAAGAACTGTGCAATAGCCGTTTTCAATAGAAGAATTTATTGTAGAATTGCAAGAAAATAGCTTTTTATTTGAAAATACATTGTGTTATTTTGATTGGGCGGTAGAAATGTTGAAAAAGAAGTCAAGATGATTTGGAGGCTGTGTGCTCCGTTTCAAACGATGTGCAGCACGAATATCAATGATATGTATAGGACATTTTTCGGTAAGAGATTACTGGAAAATGTCCTTTCTTGAATTAACTGGTAGGACTGGAAAACAAATCCTATTTTTTTTCTTCTCAGCAGTGTCTTTTCTTTTTCACTCAAGCAAAATATTTCTTTATCGCCCCAAAAAACTTCTCCTTCATATGGTATGTCTATTCCGCCCATTATATTTAAAAGTGTAGTTTTGCCAGAACCATTTCTTCCTAAAATTGCTGTCAATTCGCCTTCCATGATGTCTAAATTAATGTTAGTAAGAACATCATTTTTTATCTCGCCATTTATATACGACTTGGAAATATTGTTTACTTTCATTATAACCTTCACTTTCATATCCTCCTTAATTACAGTATCGATTTTGGCTTTCCGATAGACATAATTTCATTTTGAAAAAGATAACTGTTCACTATCTTCAAAGTCATGTACAGAATCGCTGCCTTTTATCTTCCATACTCTATCTGAGATTTCTAAAGATGGTATTCAGGAAAACAGAAAGAATTTCCAAAGAAGCACAGAAAGATTTTGCTGGAAAAATTACAGTTGATATTGTATAGTATTATAAGTGGGTTATGTGTATGTTGAAATTGTAATATTATAGAATTAGGATGTGATAAAAGTGGAAACATTTTATTTGATTGATTTCGAGAATGTCCACAATGAAGGATTGGAAAATATAGGTTCGCTATCAAACAATGACCATGTACATATATTCTCGACAGAAAATGCATTAAACATTAGAATGGATATTGTTTTTTCAAAGGGGATAGATATACAGGGACACATTGTTCCGGTTCATAAACAGTCAGTAGATATGCATCTTGTTTCGTATCTCGGACATCTTCTGGGAATAAACGGAAAGCAGTGTTCGTATGTAATTGTCAGTAAGGATACAGATTACGACAATATTATCAAGTTTTGGAAGGAAGAAGGCTATCCTAATGTTTTTCGTAAACAGGCTATTTTGAGCAATGAAAAACAGCAGAAGAAAGCAGCACAGCAGACTCAGATAACAATGCAGACGGCTAATGGTAAAATTAGTGCTGGCATGGCATATGATTTTTCTGGAAATGATAAGAGTAAGTTGAATTTGTTTATGCAGCATGATCTTATTGTGATGGGATATACAAGCAATGAGGCTAACAAAATATGCAAAATAGTTGTTGCACATTGTAATGATGAGCACATGCTAAACGGTATTCATAATGATTTGAGGAAAGATTTTGATAATTACTCTAAACTATATGAAGATGTAAAAGAAATTCTTGGGAAGTTTGCATTTTCGAAAAGTAAGGTTGCAAAGCATGAGTCACAGGTTCGTTCATTTTTTGGTCAGCATTTTAGGAAGAAAATATATGTTGATATGAAAGAAGAAATTATTAGTATCATATTGAATGCACAAACAAGACAGCAGGTAAATAATGGGTTACTTAAGTTGTATTCAGATGGAAAAGTAGTAAAACACATATACCAGACTGTACAACCTTTGATTCATGATTTACCAGGAAAATAAAAAACGGAAGGTAAGTGATATCAGTGTCCAAGTTCTCAGAAAAAAATGATTCCGGTATTTTAAGATCTGTCAAATAGGATAGGAATCAGAGACAAGAATGAAGCCTCGTTTTTTCAAGAGCAGTGTAATAGCAGCCGGAGAGGAGAATACATATGAGAATAGCAATCTGTGATGATGAAAGTCTTGCCTGTGCACAGACACAGAAAACGCTGGAGGAAGCATACAAAAGTTTAGATTTGCTGGTGGATAT
>CAMWHJ010000059.1 GCA_947174015.1 uncultured Lachnospiraceae bacterium
GTAGAGCACACGGCTGTTAACCGTGGGGTTGTAGGTTCGAGCCCTACTCGGGGAGCTTGAAAAGTCCTGCAAACATCGGCGTTTGCAGGATTTTTTGTTATCAATCATTTCATTTAAAAATAAAAAAGCAAGGTTCCATGTGCAATATGATTGTGAACCGAAAAACAAATACTTATCAATACATATCTACGAGATGCACGAAAAGCGTTAGTGCTATCCGTCAAGACCTCATGCAAATCTGTATGGGGTTTTTATTTTCCCTACATAACATATTTTTAAGACTGCCATTTGCCAGTTAATTATGGTAAATGCTTTTTCTGTTACATAGCCGATTGATTTTCAAAAAAGAGAATCAGTCGGCTTTTTTATTGCCCCAAATCCAGTACATAGCCGGGAGCAGCGGCTTTTGGAGGAACGCAATGCCATCTGCATGACTTGTGGCCGGGTCAGTCCAATATCCGAGCGCAAGTCCTTTGAGGAATTGGCAGTGATGTTTGAGGGCAGTACTGCCAGCGGTGCGGAGAGGGCATACCGGTGAGCCGTGGAGAAACTGACTGTCCTGCTGGTGGAGGCAGGTGCGCTCCACGCTGTCCGCCTCCGACGGAAGTCAATGAAGCGGATAAAAAAGAAAATCGCCGCCGCAGTCTATGAGTATCAATCAGACTGCGACGGTGAGTGGGGCGAGATTCAGTTTGATTTTGAGAACGGCACAGCGGAGATCGTCTGGCTGACGGAGTGGGATACGATGGTGAGCAAGGTGCTTGCAGAGCAGGTAATGAAACATATCAGGGCTTGTGACACAGGTAATCTGCCGAAAAAGTCGTTACTTGCGTTTTGAGGTGTCTATACTGCCCCCAAGCATACTGAGCAGCAGGTAGGATGCCGGATAGCGCTCTGCAAGTCCAATTTCCGAATATTCTTCCATCAAACTCAGCGCATTGGTTTTGAATGCTCTATACCACGCCTGCCCGGTAAGCACTCGACCCGCAGGCAGGCTGAACATGAGCGGCTCTTCGCCCCAGCCAGTTGCAATATCCTCACACGCCCGCCTCATGATTTGACCGTCCAGCCCGGTCTCGCCGCCCTTCTCGAATCGGTCGAAGCAGTATTTCAGGGTGTATCGGCCATAGTATGTCAGTTCCCGGTACTCGATAGAGTGTTCATCGATATAATCCTTCGGATTGGAGGACAGGGCAGGGCTGCTGCAAATCGTCTCAATGAGCGTCCCGATCACCTTATCGGTATCCAGTCCAGTAGTCGCTACCGCTTGGGCATAGCACTCCTGTTCCTGTTGAAGTATGAACTTCTGGCTGTCGGTGCCGTCCTTGGAAACGTATGGAAGAAATTTTTCACGGATGTCCTGCCCATAGTAGATGCCGTCCCTGGGCTCCCAATATTCGGTCAGAGTATAACCGCGCTCGTCTAAGTCAAAGGAAAGTGCCACAGGGATATGGCTGCCGCTGCCTGTTTCTAAGCTACCGTCCGTGACCTTGTACGTCTCATATAGCGCCCATCCGTAATAGGTGATTTTATGGGTGCTACTTCCTGCCAACGGTGTGCCAGAGATGGTTTCCAGCGTGACAAAGCTACAACAGGCTACATCGTACGACCGTGAGTTGGAAGACTTGTTATGCTCCATGATTGCCTGACGGATAGCGGTCTGTTCTTCGGATAGCGTTGTAGCCGCCACAGCCGGATCAACAGCAATCGGCGTATCTGCGCCTCCGGTGGAACCCATCGAAGCACCATCCAGTCCCAACATAGAGCGAATGTTGTTGATGTATTCCGGGTCTTTCACCATGTTCTCCGTGACCATGTAACTGGAAATGGGATTCTGCCATGGAATCACAAAAATACTTTTGTCCTCTATATCGAAGGTAGACAGAATCAGCGCCATTTCTTCCGCTGTAGCGCCTTTCAATGCCATTTTCTCTTTCGGAGTTTTCTCACGGTTGGTTCCCTGCATCGGTCCAAAACGATAGTCATTCTCGGCCATTTGCCAGACATAGACCTCCAGCCCCTTGGGGGTTCCGAGTTCAAAGTATTCTGGGTATTTAACCCGCAACTCTTCTATTTCCGGCGGGTTCTCCTGCGAAACCACTCTCATGCTATAAACCGTACCGAACTGGGCTGGATAGCTCTCCAGAATAACACCATCATAGGTGATTTCCACAATGTCCCCCACTTGGGGTTCAGGGGATGGGGGCATATTAGTGATGGAAACACGGAACAAATCGCTGGAGGACAATTCCCGGGAACCCTCCACTGGTGCGACCAGGAAGGAGCGATCTTCAACTTCAGTAATCCGCACCTGAACCGTGCGCTGCTCTTGGGGAATGTCCTGCTTCGGATTTGTCGCAAAGCACACCGTCACCACCGCACAGGCGATGACAGCCGCAACAATGACCCAAAACGCCGGTTTTTTGTAATTCAACACGTTTTTCACCCTTTCTTTTACGCCAACTTCTCCAAAGGCCAGCGGGCAAATTGTTACCAGTCGCCGCCCCGTACTGCACTCCAGCAGGGCGGTAGAGTATTGCTTCTTACCGTCCAGATCCATCTGCCGGATCACCTTCTCGTCGCAGGCCAGCTCAATATCCCGGCAAAGTAGCACATAGGCAATCCAGCACAGGGGATTGAACCAGTGAACCGTCAGAATCAGAAAGCCCAGCGGTTTCCACCAGTGGTCGCGCCTTGCCAGATGCGCCTTTTCGTGAGCAATCACCGGCTCCATGGCCATTGCGTCCATGTTGGAGGGCAGATAGATTTTGGGGCGAACCAATCCTAGGATAAACGGAGATTTTACATGGTCACACAAAAAGATGTTTCCCTCATAGGGTACTCTTTCCGCAACGCTCCGGTGTACCCGCACATAGCTGATTACAGCATACAGCAGCATTGCGGCGATACCGATGAGCCAGATTACCGATACAACAAGTATCCAGACATAGAGCGGGTTGACGCTGCCGACAGGGTTTGGCGCAAATGTCTCACCCAAAACGGGGTTGACCGCATTGTTGACAGCGGGGATGCCGCTGCTGATGGCGGGTGTCTCGTACTGGATATTGTTGGTGTTAAAGGTCTCGGCACTGGGGATCAGGCTCAATGCACTCTCAAAAGAGAACGGAACCGCCAGCCGCAGAGCGACAATCCCCCACAGAAGGACGGCAACCCATTTCGGCGCCTTTTTCAGTATGAACCGGAGCAGCACCACCGCTAAAATCAGCCAGCTTGCGGCAATACTCATGTTCAGAGTTTTTAGGAAAACCTCGCCCATATTATTCACCTGCCTTGTCGATTAGTTCACGAATCTCGATAATTTCCTCGGCTGTCAGCTTCTTTTCGCTGGTAAATGCGGCAAGGAAAGCGGGGAGAGACCCCGCAAAGGTCTCATCCACATACTTTTTGCTATGACGGGCATAGAACTCCTGCCGAGACAAGAGAGAAGTCACCACGCCATTATTGTTTTGAAACAGGCCCTTGTCGCAGAGCCGGCGTAGTACTGTGTGTGTTGTTGTCCGCTTCCAGGTGAGTTTTGCCGCAGCCAGTTTTATAAGTTCGGCGGATGTCACTGGTTCTCTCTCCCAGATGATGTCTGCAAAACGGGCCTCCACAGCCCCTAACTGAATTTCTGCCATAAGTACAGCCTCCTGTCTACATGGTGTAGTCTCATGTATAGACTACACCATGTAGACAGAATTGTCAAGACCCTTTTCAAAATATGAAGCCACAATGCAAGAGCGACCCCACATTGGAAGATTAGCCTTGCTTCGTAATATCTTTCAGATATTGCTCAGGGTTTCCGTTCAATATCAAATCAGCATACCCAATCGGGTCGTTATACACCAGCCAGTCCAATTCTGACCGCTGACGGATGGTATGTGCAACTTCGTCCTCTACAGCAGTACAGTCAATCGAAATCATGTTTCCGTCTGTGAAGCGCAGTTCGACGCAGGCCGTATCAATGTTGAACTCGCAGGAAATGAGCTTTTTCATGGAACTTCCTCCTCGTATATGAAAATCGCCCGTCTGAATCCCTGTTAGGATTCAGACGGGCTTTCGTATGCACCCCGAAACCGTCAGCTAACAGTGATAAGTGAATTTAGTTCCTTATCACTATAAAGGCAAATATTTGAGGGCTTTTTGGTATTTCTTGTTGTAGGATGATGTTATTCGAGTAGTAACTATAAATGAGCAAATACGAAAAACTGCACAAAAAATATTAGGATATGGAAGATTCAGAGGTAAAGGTTGTAATTCCATCAAATTTGCACATTGCCATTAATAAAATACACTTTTTATATTGCATAATTCGACAAAAGTCGATATAATAGGAGATACAGTATAAAGAAAGGAGAAGGATTGATGGATACAAAAACTACTGGTATTGTAGCTTATCTTACATTAATCGGATTTATTGTGGCATTAGTTGCCGGAGATAAGGAAGGTGCTAAATTTCATCTTAATCAAGCATTGATTATTTATATTGGAGCCATTGTATTAGGTGTTGTAGCATGTATTCCGCTGATTGGATGGTTAATTGCGATGGTGGGCGAAATTTTCATTTTGGTTTGTTGGATTATGGGATTGATTGCAGCAATCAATCAGGAAGAAAAACAAATTCCATTACTTGGAAGTATTAAGCTGTTAAAATAATGTTAAAATAAGATATACAAAAAGACGTCTGAATTTTCAGGCGTTTTTTTGCATATAGAAGAAAAGCATAGTACAAAAATATCTTAAATAGACAGACTGTGGAGAGTATTAAAGCAAGTCCAGCATTTTCAAAATTCGTACTTTCTTTTCACCAGTACAGTATTGTAGTTTTTTCTGTATTTGATTGTCCACATCGGAGACAGGAGGATTTTCATTGAGAAAACGATATGTATTCATTTTTATTTTAAAACGTTGAAAAAAGTATTTGAATTTGGAAAAAAATGTGTTATAATATATTGGTATTGTTACGGAGTATGGCGTAGCTTGGTAGCGCGCTCGGCTGGGGGCCGAGAGGTCGCAGGTTCAAATCCTGTTACTCCGATGGAAAAAATATCTGAAACAGACTGTGTGAAAGTATGTATTTGTGATCTTTCATACAGTCTGTTTTATATTATTCTTTTAATTTATTTATGTAAAATTATTCCTTAGCACAGTATGCTCTGTGGTGTATTTCTCGCAAGTATAAGTGGAACAGGAAGCAGAAAACATTTGCGATAATATAGCCTTATCAAATCAGGGAAAGATTATGGAGTACAGATTGACAAAAAAGAAAGTTTATTTTTATGCAAAGGGGCTGTGCCGGCATCCATGTAGGAGGTGAATACCAAGCTTTTTTGAAGCTCTTTTTGCGTATGGCTGAATAGCAACCTTTTTCGACAAAATTCGACAAATAGGTTGACCTGATATTGGGGAAATGTTATAATTTATTTGCGTATTTGTATAAAATATTGTATAAAATGACATTTGTGAGGTGGGCAGATTAACATAATACACATACATTTTTATAATATGGTATATTTTAAACCACAAAAAAGTGCATAATACACAGACCATTAGGGAGGTGCTAAAAGAGCAGGAGAGCAAAAGGGCTATGGGAAGTTGGGGAGAGCGAAAGAGATATGTTCGGCGGTATGGCGAAAGGCAAAAGGAGGAATCATAAATGGGAGTACATTCTGTAAAAAATGAAGAGAAATTAGTGAACAATATTTTATTTGTGTATATTGTTGGTGTAGGATTTTCCGGTTTTTTATTTGTTATGTTGTTTTTAAATGGTGGTATCAGGGAATGCATATTCCTGTTGTCTATGTTGTGTGGTATCATAACAAAAATTTTTGAAAAACAGTTGGGAAGCAGGGCAAAGTATGTATATGCCTGTATACCAACCATTATCGGTCCAATTACAACAGCAGTGTGCAGTACCAGCGACAGTGCAAGCTATGTTTGTATTACACATTATTACTTTGTTGCAACTTTATTGCTGGTGCCATATTATGAACAAAAATTGCTTACAATAAGTGCAGTGATGACGATTGTGATAAATGCTGGAATGATGATTGCATTTCCGGCGGGTTTTCTAAAGCTTCATAATGTTATTGGATGGATCTTTACAGCCATCGTGTATTTGATTTTATTTGCAGCTTGCAGTTTTATTGCCTATCGTACTAAAGTATTATTTGGAATAGTAGAAGAAAAGGGAAAGGAATCCGAAATAGTACTGCATAATGTGCAGCAGGCATTTGATGAGCTGGAATCCTCATCAGCCACAATCTTTAACTCACTTCAGGAGTTTGAGGGAAATACGGAAGAGATTGCCACATCTACCCAGGAGATTTCCAACAGTGCAGATATTCAGATTAAGGAAGTAGAAAGCAGTCTGGCTATTTTCGGGGAATTAAATGAAAAGATCGAAAAATCAGAGGAACGTGTAAATGAAACGGTGAGAACCATGCAAAGCTTAAAGTCTAAAAGTGATGAAGGAATTGCAGCAATTCAGGTATTATCACAGAAGTTTGATGAAAATATAAGAACCACACAGGGGGCAG
Organism: uncultured Lachnospiraceae bacterium; assembly: GCA_947174015.1. Taxonomy (GTDB): domain Bacteria; phylum Bacillota; class Clostridia; order Lachnospirales; family Lachnospiraceae; genus RUG11237. Next base: position 6,540 of record CAMWHJ010000059.1, read on the forward strand.
CAGATGGTGTGGAAGAATTATCGCATAAGTCCAGCTCCATTGGAGGCATTATTGAAAGTATTCGTGAAATTGCCCAGCAGACTAACCTGTTAGCTCTCAATGCAGCTATTGAGGCAGCAAGAGCGGGGGAAGCTGGAAAAGGATTTGCAGTTGTAGCAGATGAAATAAATTCTCTGTCAGCGGAATCAGCGGATGCCACTGGAAAGATTGATGCTATTTTGAAAGATATTATTGAAACAGTGGAGAATACCCATAAGGTTATTAATTATAATAGTCAGGTAGTAAATGAGTCCAATGAGCAATTAGAAGATACGGTTAAGATTTTCCAGGTTATGCTGGAATCTTGTGAAGAAGTAATACGGATCACAGAAGTATTAGAAGCAGAATTGGAGGGTATTGTAGAAATCAAAGAGAAATTATTCAGTGCAATGGAGCAAGTGGAGGATATCTCTAAAAGATCTGTGGTTACCACAGAGGGAATCAGTTCAGCCACAGAGGAACAGGTGGCAGGTCTGGACAGTATTGTGAAGTCTATGCAGCGTATGCAGATGGGTATGGAAAAACTTTCTAAAGTGTTGCATAATGAAAAGAAGTAATTGTCTGCAAAAGGTAAGTGTTCTGTGAAAAACTTGTTACCGTTCACTCCGTTCCAGTAACGAGTAAAAATCCATGCAAAATTTGCTTTGCAAATGGATTTTTACTTGCTGAATATACGTTTTCTCACGGACTTAGCAGTCAATGCTAAGTCTGGTGTGAACTGTAACTAAACTGTGCATTTACTGCATAGTTACCATAAAAGATAGAAAAGGCAGTATCAGGCAGGAGTATGTAATGGAGCAGTTATTTAGTAGAAAAATGCAACTTTATTATAAAACCCATGAGGCACAGCTTGTGCTGGGGAATTCTTTTCAGGTTCTTGAAAAGATGATACCGGAAAGCGTGGATATGATTTTTGCAGATCCCCCCTATTTTTTAAGTAATGATGGGATCACCTGTCAGGGGGGAAAAATGGTTTCCGTGAATAAAGGTTCTTGGGACAAGCTGGATTTGGCAGGAGCTGTCAGTGTGGAGAAGAAACATGAATTTAACAGGAAATGGATTAGTTTATGTAGAAAAGTGTTAAAACCCAATGGAACCATATGGATATCGGGGACACTGCATAATATTTATTCCATAGGCATGGCTTTGGAGCAGGAAAATTATAAGATTATTAACAATATTACATGGCAGAAAACAAACCCCCCGCCCAATCTAGCCTGTCGATGCTTTACACATTCCACAGAGACGATTCTATGGGCTAGGAGGAATGACAAGACATCACGGCATTTTTTTGACTATCAGACCATGAAAGAAATCAATGGTGGTAAGCAGATGAAGGATGTGTGGACAGGAAGCCTGACGAAGCCTTCCGAGAAAAAAGAAGGAAAACACCCCACACAAAAACCGGAATATTTGTTGGAACGTATTATTTTAGCATCCACGAAAGAGGGTCAAGTGATATTGGACCCTTTTTGTGGTTCGGGTACTACCGGGGTGGCTGCCAATAAACTGGGCAGATTTTTTGTGGGAATTGAATTACAGGAAGAATATTTGCAGATAACCAAGAGAAGACTTGAGAAGGTACATGATAATGAAAAATGACCGTAACTATGAAGCAGGTCTGTGCATTTACTGCATAGACCGTGAGAAAATGATTTAGGAGTGCAAAAATCCTATCATCAAAGGCGATTTTAAATGGATTTTTGTATCATAACTGGAAAGGTACGGAACAGTTACGAATAACCATGAAATAGAGAAAAACGGTGTGTGGTAGGGTAATGTTCCGTACAGAATAGGTACAAAACAAGTAAAAATACAGGGAAGGATTTGGTGGACACAAATGAGAAATTTTGAGGAATGGTTAAGTAAGTTTAGAGCCAGTATATCCGGTTATGATTATTATATTGATTTTGATAAGGTAGTTGGAAATGTGGATGAGATAAAGGTAGAACTTAATATATTAAATTCGTTGATTGGCTCCAAAACCATAGAGGAGGATTTTGAAAGAATTATCACAAAGTATCCGGAAACATTAGCTTGTATTCCATTGCTGCTGGCTGTCAGGGGGCATGAAATCTATGCTCAGGATCAGCAGGGAGCATTTCTTTATAATTTTAAGAAAATGAATTATAATGTGGAACAATACAAAGTTTTTATGCGTAAGACGGGATTATTTGATCTATTGGAGAATCATTTGGTCAACAATCTGGTGGATTATGCCTTGGGTATTGAGACTGGTCTGGATTCCAATGGAAGAAAAAACCGAGGCGGTCATCAGATGGAAAATTTAGTAGAGAAGTACATTAGGGCGGCAGGATTTGTGAAAGATGAAACATATTTTAAGGAAATGTATCTGGTAGATATTGAGAAGCAATGGAATATGGATCTGTCGGCATTGTCCAATCAGGGAAAAGCAGCAAAGAGATTTGACTTTGTGGTTAAGACAGAGAGCCAGATTTATGCCATTGAGACAAATTTTTACAGCAGCAGTGGTTCTAAACTCAATGAGACCGCCAGAAGCTACAAGATGCTTTCGCAGGAGGCAGATACCATAGACGGATTTAACTTTGTATGGTTTACAGACGGGATCGGTTGGAAAAGTGCCAGGGGAAATCTCAGAGAGACTTTTGAAGCCATGGAACATATTTATAGCATTGATGATATGGAAGCTGATATTATGAAAAAAATATTTTGTTGATGTGGAGCAGGGGATAGATCCTGCTTCAGGGCATGTAGAATTTATTATAATTTTACATTTTAAATCAAAACATTTCTAAAATAAAAATAATCAAAGAAAAATTCTTTATAGTTTCTAATGATTTTCCAACAAAGAGTTTTGAGTTTATGCAAGTGGTGCTAATAAGAATTGTCCAATATATATTTTTATTGGAATGTTCTGATAATTTACAACTTGGTTACATCAGAGGTGTTATATTTATGGCATAATAATAGTAAAATAACTAGTTTGAGGTGAATTATGAGAACGAAAATTTTGGTGATAGAAGATGATGCGGCAATCCTATCTTTCATCACTACCAGTCTGGAGGCCACAGGTTATGAAGTGGCTTCTTTTATAGACGGGAATGAGGCAAGTGTATCTCTTGATAAGTATCATGATTATAGTTTAGCCATTGTAGATATTATGCTGCCGGGAAAGGATGGATTTGAATTGCTGCCAGAACTTCAAAGCTATGGGGTACCGGTTATATTTCTTACAGCAAAAGGTGAACTGTCAGATAAAGTGAAGGGATTGACTGGAGGGGCAGAGGATTATATGGTAAAACCCTTTGAAATGCTAGAACTTCTAATTCGTGTGGATAAAATATTGAAACGATACAAAAAATCGGAACCAATAATTCAAATCCGGGATGTGGTGATTGATCCGGAGAAACGGACTGTGACAAAGCAGGGAAAAGAGGTATATTTAAAGCCCATGGAATTTGACTGCCTGATGATGCTGGTGTGTAATCGAAATAAAGCCTTGACCAGAAAACAACTGTTGGGTCAGCTTTGGGGTATGGAATTTGAAGGAGAGACAAGAACTATTGATACACATATCAGCCGCATTCGCAAAAAGTTAGATTTTCAGGATGTGATTAAGACAATTCCGCGGATTGGATATCGTTTAGAGGTGGATGAATGAAATTATTCCGAAAAATATATCTTCAGGTACTGTTGGGGATACTGGTGCTGGCAATGGGGATACTGGGATATCTGCTTTGGGAAGTACAGAGGCAGAATCTATTGGATACTTGTGAGTTTGAAAAAGATAATATTCTCTACAGCATATCCTATTGTGTGGAGCGCATAGGAAGAGAAGAGTTTGACATTAATCATAAGATAGTCAGTAATACAGTGGTGATACAAGAATTTCGAAATGTCTTTGGGGTAAAGGGAGCATTATCAAAAGACGGAAAAGAATTATACAATAGATCCTCTTATGAATTTCAACAAGACAAACTTAAAAAAATGAGGAAAGCCTCTGGCACAGGGAAGACGGAACTCTTTGTCAGCAAACCGCAAAATGTGGATGGAAAAAAACTGATCTTGTTTTATATGGAAGAGGTGCAATTTGGGGGCAGCATATATAGTTTTGTTATTTATAAAGATGTAACAGATATTTATGGGAGAACGCAAAGGTTATTTTTTCGGGGGATGCTGTTTGCCATATGCATGCTCTTGACAATGGGGATTTTACTGTTCGGCGGGATACACCGGATTCTTCAGCCCCTAACTGTACTTAAGACAGTGGCTGCCCAAATTGCGGAGGGGGAATACAAAAGCAGAATTCAGGTGACGGGAAAGGACGAAATTGCAGAAGTAACCATTAGTTTTAATCGTATGGCTGCCAAGGTAGAAGCCCATATAGAGGCATTGACAGAGGTAAATGAAAAACAAAAGCAGCTTCTAGGCAGCTTGGCACATGAATTAAAAACACCTTTAACAGCCATTATTGGAAATGCAGACATGCTGTTGACAGTTCATCTTAGCGAGCAAAAGACAGAGGAAGCCATCGGCTACATTTTAAGTGAAGGCAGACGTCTTGCCAGATTATCAGAAAAGATGCTAAAACTGAATGACTTGGAAAATAAGGAAATAGGACAGATGAAAAAGGTAAAAGTAGGGGAATTGCTGTATAAGCTGGAACAGCTGACTTTATTTCAGCGACAGGAAAAGAAGATCTGTTTGGAACTTCAATGTATGCCGGAAAATCTCCAAAAATTTATGGATGAAGATTTGATGATGAGCCTTTTAATAAATCTGTTGGACAATGCCGTGAAAGCTTCCAAAACGGATAGCAGAATTTTGGTACGGGCAGATGAGCATGGGATTATGGTGGAAGATTTTGGAAAGGGAATACCTGCTTGTGAAATAAAACATGTGACAGAGGCATTTTATATGGTGGACAAATCCCGATCTAAAAGTGCCGGAGGTGTGGGACTGGGATTGGCTCTGTGTGAGAAAATTGCAGAGCTCCATGGAGGAAGGTTAGATATTGAAAGCCAGGAGGGAAAAGGTACTAGAGTATCGGTTTTCTGGTAAGCAGATTTACAATTTGGCAACAACCGGGTATAAGTCTGGTAACAGGAGTGTAACAGTATGGCAGCAATCAGGGGAATACTTGGCAAAGAGAAATCATGTAGAATACTGTTATCAAGAAAAGGGAGGATACCTATGAAACATAAAAATATCATTAGAATGGTTTGTACTCTGGCAGGAGCAAGCCTGTTGACGGGATGTGTTGCTACTCCGGAGAGTTCGGTGGTGAAACAAAAGGGAAAAACATCCATAGAAAATTATAAAGAGGCAGAAAGTGAGAACTCAGGCATCCCACTGCGGGAAGCTTTGGCAGTACCGGAGAATTACCAAAGTCAGGTTACGGATGACACCGGAAGGCTTAATATTATTACGGATGCAGTGGTGGAAATGCCAGATGTCAGCAATGTATCATCCATATATGTGTCGCAGCATCCTTTTGACCAAGAGCAGATGGAACTGATTACAAAAGCATTTTTTGAGGATGCAGAAATATATGATGCCGACAGCTACACCAAAAAGACAAAGGATGAATGGCAGGAAATGATTGAGGAACTGAAGGGGTATGAGGCAGCAGGAAATTTGGATCCTTATGGCTGGGGTACAGATGAGAATGGAAACTATGTGTATAATTTATCTGGGCAGATTGAGTATTATAAACAGCGATATGCACAGGCACCTGAAAAAAGAGAATTAAAGAAGGTGGAGCCGCCTTTTGAATTAAAAAAGGTGGAGCCGTCCTTTGACCAGGAGAACATGGTTCCGGGAGTGAATTACGATGCAGACATTATATCGCATTCTGGCAGCTATTTTTATGGGATTGCCATGCTGCCGGATAATACCTGTTACCGATATGATCTGGCAAAAACCAGCAGTTATCCCGTAAATGTTTATATAAAAAAAGTCAGTGATGCAAAGAACCTTGATACAGAAGAAGATTTGTATTGGTATGACTATTTTCCGCAGATAATGGATGAGGAAGAGATGAAAGCAGAGATTGGTATTTCACAGGAAGAAGCACAGAAAATAGCGGATGAGAAAGTTGCAAAGCTGAATATCCCCAATATGGAGGTGGTGGATTTCCAATATGTGATGAAGTTTAATGATTATACAGATGTAGCACAGAGAGAAGATATCAATGATGTTGGTTATTGTTTTCACTATGCAAGAAAATTAAATGGGATTCCAATTACTTATACATCCACTCCCGGCGGTTTTACAGAAGATGAGGACAGTGAGATGGAGCCGTGGAGTTATGAAGTATTGGATGTATGTGTTACAAAGGACGGTATTGACGAAGTGGATTTTTGCAATCAATATGATATCGGAGAAATAAAAACGAAAAACCTGGAGTTGCTGCCCTTTTCAGAAATTCAAGCAATTTATGAAAAAATGATGGTGATTCAGAATGCAGAAATGTTAGTAGATCAAAGGGAAGCGGGAGATGATATGGCAGCACCTCCGGAAAGCATAACGTTTCATATTAACAGAATTACCTTTGGATACAGCCGGATTTATGATCCTAAGGCAGAAAGCAGAACGGGAGTTCTGGTTCCGGTATGGGATTTCTTTGGAGAGTGTGAAAGAATTTATTCTGGGGAAGACGCAGGCCTCCAAGGATCTCAACGTTCTCAAGAAGAGAACAGTGTTTTGACAATTAATGCGGTAGATGGCACGGTAATTGACCGTCATCTTGGATATTAGGCAGAAGCAAAAAATTCTAGCAACTTTGAAGGGGTTAAACAGTGATAGATTTTGAATTTCAAAGAGGTGATTCCCATGGACAGATTGCATGGAAGAAATAGGGTTAGGGGAATGAAGCAGATTTGTTTCGTAGCAGGTTATAATTTTAGGGGCTTTTTTAAAAATCCCAAGGTGATTTTAACGTTTCTTATGGGAATTGTACTTTGTTATTTTTTGAGTTCTCGTATTATGGTGGTAATTGACCAGTGTGGGACATCCGTTCAGGCAGTAGAGCCGTTTTTGTGGACCTTTGGAGATGCCACATCCATTCTCCTGAGTTCTGTGCTTTTGCTCTTAATTTTTTCGGATCTTCCGCTGATGAGCAGTGCCACCCCCTATTATCTTTACCGGACAACAAAGAAAAGGTGGTTGTTGGGGCAGATGCTTTATGTGGTGTGCGTGGTATCTCTTTATATGGGTTTCCTGCTCATTACCACCGTTCTGCTTTGTATGAAGAACAGCTATATAGGGAATCTGTGGAGTGAGACGGCAGCCATGTTGGGATACTCAAAGCTGGGTGAGGAGCTGAGTGTGCCGTCTACGGTAAAGGTCATGGAGAGTATTACACCTTATGAGTGTATGCTTGGGGTTATGGGTCTTATATTTCTTTATATTTTGTGCCTGAGCTTTCTGATTCTGGCAGGAAATCTTCTTTTAGGGCAGAATAGGGGTATGATAGCCGGGCTGCTCTTTAGTCTGTATGGTTTTCTGTTGGAACCCAAGGTACTTGCAGCAATTTTTCATGTAAGTAAATATGAGATGTATAAAATAAACAGGCTGATTGGCTGGATTAGCCCATTGAGTCATGTGACCTATGCAAAGCATAGTTTTGGATATGATAAGATGCCTACGGTATTTCAGTCTTGTCTGGTATTTTTTGTTCTCTTGCTCTTGCTGACCGGAATTTCCATGGGGGCACTGAAAAAGTACAGTTTCCGGTTCCTCGGAGAAACCAGCTAAAAGATTTGATGGAAAGGGGAAAGTGCAAAATGGGTTCTGAGATGAGACGGATGCTTACAGGGAAAGGTTTTTTGGCGGCGACAGTGTTTTCCATCGCTGCCATTTTGTTTGGGACTGTGTGGCCTGACACAACCGAGACCTTGGAAACAGGACAGTTTTTGGCAATGGAGCAAAAGGCTCTATGTTCCAAGGTTGTGTATTTTCTTATGCCGGTGGCAGCAGTGCTTCCATGGAGTGATTCTTTTTTGTCAGAAATGAAGGGAGGCTTCTTAAAATCCAGTCTGTCAAGACAGAACAGGCGTGTATATACAGAAAGTAAAGTCATGGTTGTGGCTTTTGGCAGCTTTCTTGTGTGGATTGCATCGGGGATGCTGGTGCTGTTTTTTCAATTTCTTCTTTTTTTTCCATTGGAAAAAAAGGGAGTTATTACTTTTGCCATGGTCTGGGAAATGATAACTATTTTGCTTCGCTGTGGTTTGCTTTCCGCAATTCTTGGTTCCATTAGCGGAATTTGTGCAATTTTAAGTAAGTCCGCCTATTTATCATTTGGATTTCCCTTTGTGGGGTATTATTTTTGTATCATCTTGCAGGAACGGTACTTTCCACAGACCATGTGGCTGTATCCGCCCCAGTGGATCTGCGGAGATGCAGGATGGGGTGCACATCAGGAAGGGTTGTGGCTGTTTCTATTCTTGTTTCTTGGCGTGGTGCTGGGAGTGCATGGAGGCATTCTTTATGGGCAACTGGAGGAAATTTAGGGGATGCAAAGTGTAAAGTTACTGTTGCATCCAGCATCCAAGGGATACTGGATAGAACCACTTTGGAAATGTAGATTACAGGGTAACTGTTGTATCGGGAGTCCCAGGGATATTGGTCAGAACCATGTTGAAAATGTAGATTACAAGGTGACTGTTTTGTACAAAATCAGGAGGGCAATGAATAGTTACCTACAAGTTTTGAGGTGATTTTATGGAAACTGGGAAAAAGAGAAATCCCTGTATTGAGATTTCCCGTGTGACAAAGTGTTTTGGTGAGGATTCAATTTTAAAAGAGGTGAATCTGGAACTGGAGTCCGGAAAAGTGTATGGGATTGTGGGAAATAATGGTTCTGGAAAAACAGTACTTATGAAGTGCATCTGTGGTTTTCTTACCACCACTACTGGAACCATTCGAGTCTTTGGAAAGCAGATTGGTAAGGATGTGGATTTTCCAGAGAGTCTGGGGGTGATTATCGAGACACCGGGATTTCTCACCAACCTGACAGGAAGAAAAAATTTGGAAATCCTTGCGGATATGAGACGACAGATATCAAAAGCAGATATTCGTCTGGTGTTGAAGAAGGTTGGTTTGGATCCTGATATGAAAAAACCGGTGGCAAAGTATTCTCTGGGAATGCGCCAGCGGCTAGGTATTGCACAGGCAATCATGGAAGATCCCCAGCTCTTGATTTTGGATGAACCCTTTAATGGTTTGGATAAACATGGAGTGGGTGAAATTAGAAAAATTCTGCTGGAACTGAAATCGGAAGGAAAAACCATATTGCTTGCCAGCCATAATGAAGAGGATATCCGAATACTCTGTGATGAAGTTTATGAGATGGATGCCGGAGTGCTGGGAAAATTGGAGGGATAGTAAGATGAAAGGAACAAGAAAGAAAATTCAGATGGCGTTCTTTCTGGTATTGAGTTGTGTGTTTATTGGAACAACAGAGATATTGGGAAGCGAAATTGTCTGGGCGGAGGAAAGGGAGGCAGAGGATTCTAAAAATGAACCCTCTGCACCAGAAAGTGAGAAAAATGATTTGCTAAATGAAATATTTGACAAGGAAATCACAAATGGGGAAGAGGAAAAGGTCACTTTAGATTATCAGTTCTTTATTGATATTTTACAAGATAAAGCTCCCAGTGGCGGAAGGGAAGATGACAGCAATGAAAGTGTAAAGGAAGATGGTGTTGATGAGGAAAATGTTTTTCCCAGTTCCGCCCAAGACAGTGAGCAGGCGAAAGAGGAACTGATTCGCCAGCCCAAAATGCTGTTGGAGAACTGTAGTTTGTGGGGAAAAGAGCTGGAGGCAGGCAGTCAGCAGCAGATGGTCATTACCTTTAAAAATCAAAGCACATCACAGACCATGTATAACCTGAAAGTGACAGCAACTACAGAATCATCTGCCTTACAGCTTACACAGAACTCGTTTTACTTTGCGGAGGTTGCACCAGGGGGGATCATTAAAATGGAGCAGGAACTTCAGGTAGCATTGGATGCTGCCAATGGTCCTGTTCCCATAAATTTTGACTTTGAGTATGAAGATAAAAAAGGAACTTTTGCAACTGGAAAAGAGAGTATTACATTGTCTGTTTTACAGCCTGTGCGAATGGAACTGGAAGTGTCTGATATTCCGGAATTTTTGTATGCTTCTGATACTTTGGAGCTTGACCTGAAAGCATTGAACCTGAGCCGTACAAGTGTGTACAATGTATGTATCCGTTTGTGCGGCACAGGGTTGTTTCCCAACAATTCTGTGTTTGTGGGTAATATGGAAGCGGGTACAGAGGGGGGAGGTACCATGAATGTGTATGTGGGAACACGTACCATGGAGGCTGTGGGAGAAGAACGGGGAGAGAGTGATGGAGAGAAATATGGACCAGTCAGCGGAACCATCACATTACAGTATGAGGATGCAAAAGGAGAGATGTATGAAATCTCGAAAGATTTTGAGACAGAAATTAAAAAAGCACAGATTATGGCTTTGGAGGTGAGCCAGGAGGAAGAAACAAACTCTTGGTGGGTATCTGTCTTTCTGGTGATCGTTGTGGGACTGGCACTGGCTGTTTTACTACTTATTTTCAGGCTTTGCAAGAAAAATGTGCTTTTGGAAGAAGCGAGAAGACAATAAGTATTTAAAATGGGGCAAAATGGTTACTGTGTGCTGGGAATCTGTGAACGGGAATAAAAGGAACTGTCGAATATGGAACGATTTACGGCATAGCTTGCGAGATAATCAAGAGGAAGCGGAGTAAAAACAGAAAGCAGGGGAACGAAAATGAGACGGAAAAACAGAAAAGTATATAGTTCGGATATTGTGGTGCTGCTGTTTACAGTCTGCCTGATGGGATTTGTGGTCTGGTTTGGAATTTATTTGTGGCAAAGTGGACAATCGGAGAAAAAGATATATCAGTCCTTTGTGGCTTTGGATCACATGGAATACAATGAAGAATTTAGAAAGGAGGCACAGAAGCTGCCGGGGCTTCGGGGGATGATTCCGGTTATGGAAATACCAGTCAGATTACGGGCAGAGAATTATACTGCCAATGTGATTTTGACAGGTTTGGATTTGTCAAAGCTCACCATGAAAGTTTCAGAGTCCAACGAGGTATTTCTTGGCAATACCCCGGTATTGCTGCTGGGGGAGAATAGTCTTATGACTATGGTTGATCATAATGGTCATGGGATTTCAGAGCAGAAACAGAAAGAGATGTTAAATGAATATAAGGAGATAGAGTGGCAATATTGTTTTGTTGGAGAAACAGGTGATGATTTCGAAAACTGGAAGCCCTGTGTTATCGGTGGAATTTTATCTTATCCCTCAGAGGATATTTATATTTTTTATGAACAAGCCCAGCAGATTATGGGAACAGTCGGCAGGGAAAGGGATATCACAAAAATTTTGCTGACCATACAAGGGAGAGAAAATTATGAGAAAGTGCTTTCTTATTTTGAGGGACAACAGAAAGAGTAATAGGAATATCACTGTCATTATGATAAAATTGTAATTAGACAATTTTGGAGTTCAAGAAATATATGTGAGGTGTTTTAATGAAAAGAGCAAGATATTGTTTTACCGCCTCACTGTTTGCTTAAATTCATAAAATTCTAGAAAATTTTTCATTTCGTGATACAATATATTTATGACATAATATAGCATACAAATTTGGAGGATAAGGGTGAAAGAAAAAAAGAAGGAAGGATAAAATGCAAACACACATCTTTCATCCTTTGTGTTTGCACCTCAAATGAAAATGCAAGCATTTTCCTTTGAGGTTTGGTGGAAATCATGGAACTTTGGGATATTTATGATGAAAACAAAAAAAGAACCGGGCGCACCATGGAGCGCAACGATTTTCGCATGAAAGCGGGAGAGTACCACTTAACAGTGCTGGGGGTAGTGCAGAGGAATGACGGAAAATTTTTAATCACCAAGCGTGTTATGACGAAACGTTGGGCAGCAGGCTGTTGGGAGGTATCCGGCGGTGCTGCACAGGCAGGGGAGGAATCACAGGCAGCGGTATTTCGTGAAGTGAAAGAGGAAACGGGGTTAGACGTGTCGAACTTCAAGGGCGGCTATTTATTTACATATCAGAGAGAAAATCCACAGGAGGGCGATAATTATTTTGTGGATGTATATCGCTTTACCGGGGAGATTGCGGACAGTGATTTGCATTTGCAGGAAGAGGAAACCGACGGCTATATGTTTGCTACTGCTGAGGAGATAGCAGAAATTGCCAAGAAGGGAAAATTTCTTCATTATGACAGCATTAAAGAAGCATTTGAAAGCAACATTGTAACTGTTCAGTAGGTCTGTGCATTTATTGCACAGACCGTAAGAAAAAGTGGATATAACAGGCAAAGAACCATTGCCTAAAGTAATCAAACTGTAAATCAGTTTGATTGCCTGCTTGCACCCATTGCGTAGCAATTTTCATGGGTGCAATACCCGAAAAACAATTTTGCATGGTTCTTTGCTTGTAACTATGAAGGTACTGAATAGTTACGCAACATTTAGTTATTGCCATGATAATGCAGAATAATCTATAGCCGACACTGTTACAGACAAAGAAAATATAGAAAATGGGAGGCAAGTTATGCAGGAGTTGCTGATTGATCTTAAGAATTATAAAGAAAATGGCAGTGTATATCAGCGTACTGCCGTACGGGGAATTATAGAACGAGATGGGAAATATCTGGTCATTCACAGCAAATATGGTGATTACAAGTTTCCGGGAGGTGGCAGCAAGGAGGAGGAATCCCATATTGAGACTTTAGCCAGAGAGGTGGCAGAAGAGACAGGATATCGGCTTCTGTCTGACAGCCCGAAGGCTGCTTTTCATGTCAAAGAACTGCGAAAGGGTGATCCTGAGGATAAGATGGATATGGATTCCTACTATTATTACTGTCAAGTAGAGGAAATGCCGGGGCAGCGAAATTTGGATGATTATGAGCAGGAATATGATTATCAGGTAGTGTGGCTTGGTTTGGAAGAACTCATTGAGAAAAATGAAAGGGTCAAAGATCTTCATGATATTCCATGGGTTGTACGTGAACTGCAGGTGATGAGAAAGGTTCTTTGCTTGTAACTATGAAGGTACTGAATAGTTGCGAAGTATATAATATAGTCACTGCTCACCCCCAAGTAAGCAAACGGAGGAGAAGTTTGCTTGCCTGGGGATTCCATGGGTTTGTCAAGTAAAGTGTGTAAGTTTTTTTTGAAATTTTTTGGTGGTCGAG
>CAMWHJ010000060.1 GCA_947174015.1 uncultured Lachnospiraceae bacterium
GCAATTTTGCATGGTTCTTTGCTCGTAACTATGAAGGTACTGAATAGTTACAAATGTGCTTAACCAGTAAAGCATGAAAAAATGATTGGACAAGAAAATAGAGGGTGGCGAATATGGATTCAATTTGGACAGAAAGTATCAAATTGCCCCAATTTGAAAGCTTAGAGGGCAGCAGGGAGACAGAAGTATTGATTATCGGCGGAGGCATGGCAGGAATTTTGTGTGCTTATTTTTTGCAGCAGGAGGGTGTTGATTACATTCTTGCGGAAAGGGACAAAATTTGTTCCGGTATCACAAAAAGCACCACCGCAAAAATCACATCCCAGCATGGACTCATATACAGTAAGCTCTTGAAAAGTACAGGACAGGAAAAGACAAAACGATATCTGGAAGCAAATCAGAAGGCAGTAGAAAAGTACCGTGAACTTTGCCAAAATATAGATTGTGATTTTGAAACAAAGACAGCTTACGTTTACTCATTAAATCACAGAGAAAAGCTGGAAAGAGAAGCAGATGCATTGGAAAAAGTAGGTTTTCACGCAAGCCTGGTAAAGACAAGGGAACTGCCCTTTGATACGGTTGGAGTCATAGGTTTTGAAAATCAGGCACAATTCCATCCCTTAAAATTTGTATCACAAATTGCCGGAAATTTGAATATTTATGAGAATACATTTATAAAAGAATTATCGGAACATACTGCTCTGACAAACAAGGGAAACATTGCTTTTAAAAAGCTGATATTTGCCACTCATTTTCCTATGGATAATAAGCATGGAATGTACTTTTTAAAAATGTATCAACACCGTTCTTATGCCATAGCACTGGAAAATCCCCAAAAGTCTTATAAGCTGGAAGGTATGTATGTGGATGAAGCAAAAAACGGAATGTCGTTTCGCAATTATAAAAATTTTCTTTTGTTGGGGGGAGGAGGACACAGAACAGGAAAAAAAGGTGGAAATTGGCAGGAACTTCGAGAATTTGCAAGGCAATATTATCCTGATTTCATAGAAAAATGTAATTGGGCAACCCAAGACTGTATGACACTTGACCATATACCTTATATCGGACCATATGCCAAGAGTATGCCTCAATGCTATGTGGCAGCCGGATTTAATAAATGGGGAATGACTTCCTCTATGGTGGCGGCGATGCTCTTGGCTGACATGGTTTTGGAAAAAGAAAATCCTTATGCAGAGGTATTTTGTCCCGACAGAAGCATATGGAAACCTCAGCTTTTTTTAAATAGTTTTGAAGCAGCCTGCAATTTACTTACCATATCAAAAAGGCGTTGTCCCCATCTTGGCTGTGCCTTAAAATGGAATCACATAGAACATTCATGGGACTGTCCATGCCATGGTTCCCGATTTGATGAAAAAGGAAAACTGCTGGATAATCCTGCCAACGGAAATTTAAAGAAATGACTGTTTTTTGAAATCTGCTTTGGCTATTAAATGAAAATAGTGTGTTTTAAGTAGAAATAGGAAAGCTCTGCTGATTTATCGTCAGAGCTTTCCTATTTCTATTTTGGGGTTTCTGTTTCATAAGAAAATATAGAGAAAACATGATTGTGCAGTTCGTAAAACAGATTTTGTAGCCTTTTGAAGCTTTGTTTTGTATAGTATATGAAAGGAGTTGAGAAAAATGATACAGTCCTTGTGCACAAAGGAAGAAATTATTCGCAGAAATTCAGACATGGTATATAAGTGTGCTTTCTCTATGCTGAAAAATCAGATGGATGCAGAGGATATACATCAGGAGGTTTTTTTAAAGTATATAAAGAAGGAAATTACCTTTGAGTGCAAAGAACATGAAAAAGCATGGTTTTTGCGTGTCACTGTCAACAGTTGCAAGAACCACTGGAAACGGGCCTGGAACAGAAGAGTAAGCAGTTTTTCAACGGAACAGGAGCCAAGCTATGAAATGTCAAATCCACAGGAAAATGAGCTGTTGGAGCTGGTAGGACGTCTGCCCCGGAAATACCGCATGGTAATTCATTTATTCTATTATGAGGAATTATCCATTGAGGAAATCAGCAAGATTACAGGAGGAAAGCCTTCTACTGTGCGTACTTGGCTTACCAGAGCCCGTGGAAAATTGAAGGAAATGGCAGTGGATCTATGAGAGAATCGTTTGTTGCCTGGTAAAAAACCATAACAGTCATAAAATTTATAATGTGGCAAGGAGGAGTTTAAATGAGCTTTTCAGAAGAATATAAAAATGCAATGAAAACAGTTAAATTAGATGAAAGAAAGGTAGAGGATATCGTGAAAAAAATAGAGACAAGACAAAAGAAACATACCATTCATTTTGTAAAGCCGGTTACCGTGGCAGCAGCCTGTCTGCTTTGTTTTTGTGTAACACTTCCGGTCAGTGCCAAAACCAAAGGGATTTACCGTATTATTGAGAGTATTTCCCCTGCATTGGCAGATACCTTTGTACCCTTAGAAGAACGAAGCATCAGCAATGGGATTGCCATGGAGGTAGAAGCGGTACATGTGGATGGAAATCAGGCAGATTTGCTGGTGTCTTTTTCTGATGCAGGAGATACTGATTACATTCATGGTAAAGTAGATACCTATGACAGTTATTATTTTAAAAGCTATGATGTAGAAAGCACCATAGGCGGTCAGCAGGTGTTGGATTATGATGCGGAAAGTGATAAGGCGTATCTGCGGTTCTCCTTACAGGCAGATGGGAATTTTAACAAGGACAAAATGACTTTGTCAGTGAAAGAACTGCTCTGCAATCTGACAAAAGAAGAACGTGATATTAATCTTTCGGGTATCAAGGAGCCTATGGAACTAAAACAAGTGGAAATCAACGGTTGGGGCAGTGGTCAAATAGACGAAATAGACGAACTGCCCACCGAAATTCCTTATACTATGGAAGGGGAAATGGAATATGGAATGGCGAAATTCATGGTGTGTGACGGTCTTACTGCCAAAGATTGTGCTGGTAATGATATCACAACCACAGCAGTGGCAATGAAAGATGGTGTTCTGCGTGTGCAAATGTGTATGGGGGATGTTGCAACAACCGATCGCCATGTGGAACTTTTCCTTGTGGGGGCAGACGGCACAGAGAGATATGAAGATTTTAGTGTGACATGGAACGAGAAAATCGGAGACAGCAGGTATCAGTTTTATGAATTTTATTATTGGAACAATGTGGAAGATATGGAAAACGCCAGAATGTATGGTATTTTCCATGATGGGGGAGACGCTCTTTTCGGAGATTGGAATATAACTTTCCGAGTGGAGTAACAGAAAACATATCACAAATTGTTTCGAAAATCATAAAATGTGAGGTGAATGTGCCTTCGGCACTCACCTCACATTTTCCAAGTACGCCCGATGGCACACACTTGCAGAAGCAAAGAAAGTGTTTCCATACAGAACAGAGTTCAAAAAATTATTTCGTTGTCGCTGCTCTTTCTTTTGCCAATACCTTCTGAAACTCTTTCATATCCCTTGCAATCTCTCCACTTAATGCCAGAAGACAGATCAGGTTGGGGATTGCCATTAGGGCATTGGCAATATCTGAAAAGTTCCACACAATATCCAAAGCAGTCGTTGCCCCCACATACACAATCAGTGAGAAGAAAATGCGATATACCATATTGTATCTGGGGGACTTTAAAATGTATTCAAAAGCTTTTTCACCGTGATATTCCCAGCCTAAAATAGTGGAAAAGGCAAACAGGGCAATGCCAATGCTAACCAATACAGCCCCCACCTTGCCTAGAACGGTCTCAAAGGCAAGAATGGTCAATGCGGCACCTTTTATCAGAGAGTGATACTCATAGGAACCGTCCGAACCAAATATGTATTGATTTCCTGCATCATCACTCCAAGTTCCCACAAGACCTTGGGATACTGCCAAAGGTGTTAAAGTCATTTTATCGGCCTCTGTTTTCGTTAAGGTTAAACGGGAATCCGTTAATGTATAAGTATATTCCCCGCCGGCAGCTTTGCCATCGGATAAGGCAGAAGCCTCAATGATGATGGCATTGTCAGAGGCATCATAGGTTCCGGCAGAGTTTATTTCGGTGGTGCCCAACACACCGGAGCTGGCAATGCAAAGCCCTGTAATGGTACATACCACAATGGTATCCCAAAAGGTACCAGTCATATTAATATAACCCTGACGTACCGGATGATCCGTATGTGCAGCGGCAGCGGTGATGGCAGCGGAACCCATACCGGCCTCGTTGGAGAAAACACCTCTGGCAACTCCAAAATGCATGGCATTCATCATGGAGGCGGTGATAGCACCGCACAAACCACCGCCCACAGACTCCAAGGAAAAAGCCATAGAAAAGATTTCCCTGATACTGGCAGGTACATTTTCCAGATTTCCTATAATTACAATAATTCCGGCAATAATATAAAAAATTGCCATAAAAGGAACCACAACACTGGAAACTTTAGAGATATATTTGATACCTCCCACAATGATAATTAAAGCGAAAATGGTGATTACAACACCGGTAATGATAGGCGAAATATGAAACGTAGAGTTCAGTGCTTCAGAAATAGAATTTGCCTGTGTCATATTGCCTATTCCAAAAGAAGCAACCACTGCAAATAGTGCAAAGAACCATCCTAAGATACTGCCAAGCTTTTTGTGTTTCAAAGCTTTCTTTATGGTGTACATTGGTCCACCGCTCATTTCTCCTTTTTCGTTGCTCTCCCGGTATTTGATGGCAAGCATGCACTCGGAAAATTTAGAGGTTAAACCGAAAGCAGCAGAAATCCACATCCATACTAAGGCACCGGGACCACCGGCAACCATGGCAGTTGCCACACCTACAATATTACCGGTGCCGATGGTAGCAGCCAATGCAGTAGTTAAAGCGGAAAAAGGGGAGATATCTCCTGTTCCCCCATTCTTTTTCTGTCGTGCCTCCTTGCTTAATGTACTTTTGATGGCATAAGGCAGGTTCCGCCATGAAAGAAAGCCAGTGCGGATAGTTAAAAATATTCCAGTGCCCACTAACAGAATCAGCATTACCGGACCCCATACAAAATCATCCACTTTTATTAAAATCTGTGAAAGTGTCTCCATCTTTTATTCTCCTTTCCTTTGGATGATAAAAAAATGAGGACAACCTGAAAAGTTATCCTCATTGAAAAATATTTATATTTATTTTATATAATCTTAATCGTATTGTCAACTATTACATGGTAAATTTATAAACTTTTTGTCTGAAAAATGCTCTAAAATTCTTATGTTGGAGTGCTAATACAGCTGGCATGCCGGATTTTGCTCCATGCATTGAAGAGGCATTTAAAATGGGATAAAATAGTTACTGTGCACAGTAGCTATAAATTTGGCTAATTGAAAGCAGAATGGAAATAACTATTGTGATGGTTTGTAAAATATTATATAATAAGTTATTATTAACATTGTGTAGTAGTTTACAGAGTGAAAAGAAAAGGGAGTGGTTCTATGAAGAGAATTGGAATGTTGACCAGCGGAGGAGATTGTCAGGCACTGAATGCCACCATGCGAGGTGTGGTGAAGGCATTGTATGCAAATTTAGGTGAAGTGGAGATCTACGGTTTTTTAGAGGGGTATAAGGGTCTGATTCATGAAAATTATAAGGTAATGCAGCCTTCAGACTTTTCTGGAATTTTAACGAGAGGCGGAACCATATTGGGAACCAGCCGCCAGCCTTTTAAGCTGATGCGTGTCATTGGCGAGGACGGCATTGATAAAGTGAAGGCAATGAAAGACACCTACAAAAAGTTAAAGCTGGACTGCCTTGTGGTTTTAGGGGGGAACGGAACTCAGAAAACAGCAAATATGCTCAGTGAAGAGGGATTAAATGTGGTTTCTCTTCCAAAGACCATTGACAATGATATTTATGGAACAGAGATGACCTTTGGTTTCCAGAGTGCAGTGGATATTGCCACCAGTGCCATTGACTGTATTCATACCACGGCAGATTCCCACAGCCGGGTGTTTATTGTGGAAGTGATGGGACATAAGGTGGGCTGGCTTACCTTGTATGCAGGGATTGCAGGGGGGGCAGATGTGATTCTTCTGCCAGAGATTCCCTATAATATTGACAATGTCATTGCTGCCATTGAGAAGCGAAAGAAGGAAGGCAAGCGCTTTACCATTTTAGCTGTGGCAGAGGGAGCAATTTCCAAGGAGGATGCAGCTTTGCCTAAGAAAGTATATAAAGAAAAGGTACGCAACCGCACGCATCCCACCGTATCTTATGAAATTGCAGAGCAAATTTTGCAAAAGACCGGTCAGGAGGTTCGAGTGACAGTTCCGGGACATACCCAGAGAGGCGGACAGCCATGTGCATACGATCGCGTATTATCTACCCGGTTAGGTGCAGCGGCTGCACAGATGATTCTTGACAAGGAATACGGCTACATGGCATCCGTAGTAAACGGAGAAATCTCTAAGACAAAGCTTTCCGAAGTGGCAGGTACCCTGAAAATGGTAGATCCGGAGTCAAAGATTATCAAGGAGACAAGGCTTCTTGGCATTAGCTTTGGAGATGAGAAGATAAAACGGTAATTTTAGTTTCAAGGTAACGGAGTAAGTATACCACAGTTATATTTCAATTTAATGAGAACAGGAAGTGAAAACCATGGCATATACTGCCCTGTATCGAAAGTTTCGCCCGGATAATTTTCAGGACGTAAAGGGACAGAGTCACATTGTGACCACATTACAGAATCAGATTAAGGCTGAGAGGACAGGACATGCCTATTTGTTCTGCGGCACCAGAGGAACAGGGAAAACCTCCATTGCCAAAATATTTGCTAGAGCTGTAAACTGTGAGAATCCTGTGGATGGAAGTCCCTGCAATCAATGTGCCATCTGTAAGACAATCAACAGTGGCTCATCCATGAATGTGATAGAGATCGATGCAGCCTCCAACAATGGTGTAGACAATATTCGAGAGATCGTGGAGGAAGTACAGTATTCTCCGGCAGAAGGAAAATTTAAAGTTTATATTATTGATGAGGTTCACATGTTGTCCATAGGAGCGTTTAATGCGCTCCTTAAGACACTGGAAGAACCTCCGTCTTATGTTATTTTCATTCTTGCCACCACAGAGGTGCACAAGATACCCATTACCATTTTATCCCGCTGTCAGAGATACGATTTTAAGCGAATCTCCATTGATACCATTGCAGGCAGACTTCAGGATTTAATGGCACAAGAGCAGGTGGAAGCGGAGGAAAAGGCGATCCGTTATATTGCCAAAGCGGCAGACGGTTCCATGCGTGATGCTTTAAGCTTGTTAGACCAGTGCATTGCCTTTTATTTAGGACAGAAACTCACTTATGACAATGTATTAGAGGTATTGGGTGCTGTGGATACCGAAGTATTCAGCACATTTTTGCGTCTGATTTTGCAGGAAGATATTATGGGACTTATGAGGCAGTTGGAGGAACTGGTCATGCAGGGCAGAGAGCTGGGACAATTTGTGGTGGACTTTACTTGGTATTTAAGGAATCTGCTGTTGATCAGTTCCTCTGACAATATGGAAGATGTTTTGGACGTTTCCACAGAGAATCTGGCAAGACTGAAGGAAGAGGCAGAGATGATAGACCAGAACCGTCTTATGCGCTATATCCGCATTTTCTCAGAGCTGTCCAGTCAGATAAAGTATGCGGTTCAGAAGCGTATCTATATTGAGATGGCATTGATTAAGCTCTGTAAGCCCGCCATGGAAAATAATTTTGAATCGGTCATTGACCGGCTGACCAAATTGGAGGAAAAAATAGAACAGGGTAATTTTAACATTCCTTTACAGACACAGCCAATGAAAATGGCAGAATCGGTGAAAGAACCTCCAAAGCCCGCAGAACTTCCCAAGGCAATTCCTGAGGATGTGAAAAGGGCAGTAGAGCAGTGGTATCAAATTGTGCATCAGATGCCTGCCATGGTACAGACATTTTTAAAAAATGCAAAATTAAGTGTTGCAGGAGACAACCGACTTTTGGTAGTATTTAAAGATGAACTTGCATATGAATATGTAAATGGTGAATCCCATAGGGAGGAGCTTCATAGCATAATTACTCAGACCATAGGAAAGCAGGTTGATTTAGAGATAAAAATATTAGATGAGGGTAGCCGGTTTGAGGACACCTATGCTAATATAGAAGAGTTAATTAACATGGAAGTAACCATCGAAGATGGAGTACAGGAGGATTTTTAAGATGGCAAGAAAAGGTGGATTTCCGGGTGGAATGCCGGGAAACATGAACAATCTAATGAAACAGGCACAGCGTATGCAGCGCCAGATGGAAGAGAGTCAGAAAGAATTAGAGGAAAAAGAGTATACAGCGGCTGCCGGTGGTGGTGCTGTGGAGATTACCATTTCCGGTAAGAAAGAGATTACGAAAGTAAAGTTGAAGGAAGAAGTAGTAGATCCGGAAGATGTGGAAATGCTGGAAGATTTAATTATGGCGGCTGCCAACGAAGCACTTCGTAAAATGGAAGAGGAGACCAGTGAGGCCATGGCTAAACTGACCGGAGGTCTTGGAGGCTTAGGAGGCTTGCCTTTTTAATGGAGTACAGTAACCAGATACAGAAATTAATTGAAGAGCTGGCGGCTTTGCCCGGAATCGGTGCAAAGTCTGCCCAGCGGCTTGCTTTTTATATTATAAATATGCCCAAGGAAAATGTGGATAGGCTGGCAAGAACTTTGGTTGATACCAGAAACAATATCTGTTATTGTAAGTGCTGTCAAAACCTGACAGACACAGAGGTTTGTCCTATCTGTGGCAACGAAAAGCGAAATCATCGGGTGATTATGGTGGTAGAAAACCCAAGGGATCTGGCTGCCTATGAAAAGACTGGAAAATTTGAAGGGGTATATCATGTGCTTCATGGTGCCATTTCTCCCATGCTTGGGATAGGACCGTCAGATATAAAGTTGAAAGAACTGATGGTAAGGCTTCAGGAGGATATAGATGAAGTGATTATCGCTACCAATTCCAGTTTAGAGGGTGAAACTACTGCCATGTATATCAGTAAATTGATTAAGCCTACGGGAATTAAGGTAAGCAGAATTGCCAGTGGTGTGCCGGTGGGCGGTGATTTAGAATACATTGATGAAGTAACGCTCCTTCGTGCATTGGAGGGCAGAGTGGAATTGTAATGTTATGTTGATTTGTACATGTATATAATGGTGAAGCAATAAGGTTATATTTATTATCGATGGTTTTATGGATGGCGGAGATTATAAAGGAGTAGAGATATGTCATATACCACACAAATGGATGCAGCGAGACGCGGCATTTTTACAGATGAAATGAAGAAAGTTTCCGAAAAGGAGCATATATCTAAGGAGAAATTGTTGGAATACATAGCAAAAGGACAGGTGATTATTCCATGCAACAAACGCCATACATGCATAGAACCCAACGGAATCGGTGAGATGCTTTCTACGAAAATAAATGTGAATCTTGGGGTTTCCAGAGACAGCGTTGACATGGACGTGGAAATGGAAAAGGTACATTGGGCAGTGGAACTGGGGGCAGAGGCAGTCATGGATTTAAGTTCCTATGGCGATACCAGATCCTTTCGCCGCAAGCTCACCAATGAATGCAAAGCTATAATAGGAACGGTTCCCATTTATGATGCAGTGGTATATTATCATAAGCCTTTAAAAGAGATTACTGCTCAGGAATGGATTGATGTGGTGAGAATGCATGCGGAGGATGGCGTGGATTTTATGACCATCCACTGTGGTATGAATCAGGCAGCTGCCCGGCGTTTTAAGGACAACAAACGTCTTATGAATATTGTATCCAGAGGTGGTTCCATTATGTTTGCATGGATGGAGATGACCGGGCAGGAGAATCCTTTTTATGAGTATTATGATGAAATTTTAGATATCTGTAAAGAATATGATGTGACTATGAGCCTTGGAGATGCCTGCCGTCCGGGCTGCATTGCAGATGCCACAGATGCCTGTCAGATAGAAGAGTTGATAACTTTGGGAGAGCTTACGAAACGTGCTTGGGAAAAGGATGTTCAAGTGATGGTTGAGGGTCCCGGACATATGCCTTTGAATCAGATAGAGGCAAATATGACCATTCAGAGAACCTTGTGTCATGGAGCTCCCTTCTATGTGCTGGGACCATTGGTTACAGATGTGGCTCCTGGTTACGACCATATTACTTCTGCCATCGGTGGTGCCATTGCTGCTGCCAATGGAGCTGCGTTTCTGTGCTATGTGACACCAGCGGAACATCTTCGCCTGCCCAATGTGGAGGATGTAAAGGAGGGTATTATTGCAGCCAAGATCGCAGCACATGCGGCCGATATTGCCAAGGGCATACCAAAGGCAGCGGACTGGGATTATCAGATGAGTGCTGCAAGAAAATCATTGGATTGGGAGAAAATGTTTGAATTAAGTATAGATCCGGAAAAAGCGAGACGATACCGGCGGGAGTCCAAACCGGAAAAAGAAGATACCTGCAGCATGTGCGGCAATTTTTGTGCGGTAAAAAACGTAAATCGCATTTTGGACGGGGAAATTGTCACTATATATGACGAATAAAAGGGGTTTTCTTTGTTTTACCGGAAATTTGTCTTGCAACTCATTTCTAATAATGGTAATCTATACTAGATAATGAAGTAAGAACCTTAGACGTAACTGTTCCGTAGATCTGTGCATTTACTGCACAGACCATAAGAAAAAGTGGATATAACAGGCAAAGAACCATTGCCTAAAGTAATCAAACTGTGAATCAGTTTGATTGCCTGCTTGCACCCATTGCGTAGCAATTTTCATGGGTGCAATACCCGAAAAGCAATTTTGCATGGTTCTTTGTTTGTAACTATGAAGATACGGAATAGTTACCCTTAGACGTAAATTGTATCAAGGAGGCGTTTTCATGAATAAATTAGAACTTCAAAAGACAGCGAATGAGATTCGTAAAGGTATCATTACTGCGGTATATAGTGCGAAATCAGGACATCCGGGTGGCTCCTTATCAGCCGCAGATATTTTTACCTATCTGTATTTTGAAGAGATGAATGTTGATCCAAAGAATCCTGAGGATAAAAACAGGGACCGTTTTGTGTTATCCAAAGGTCATGTGGCACCGGGCTTATATGCCACACTGGCTCACAAGGGCTTTTTCCCAGTGGAGGATTTAAAGACTTTGAGACATGTGGGCTCTTATCTGCAGGGACATCCCGATAAGAAACATATTCCGGGGGTAGATATGTCCAGTGGTTCTCTTGGACAGGGGATCTCCGCTGCAGTGGGAATGGCATTGTCAGCCAAATTATCCGGTGATTCCTACCGGACCTATACCTTGTTGGGTGATGGGGAAATTCAAGAAGGACAAGTTTGGGAGGCTGCTATGTTTGCTGGAGCCAGAAAGTTGGATAATCTGGTGGTTATTGTGGATAATAACGGATTACAGATTGACGGAGCGATTGAAGACGTATGTTCTCCCTATCCTATTGATGAGAAATTCAAGGCATTTAATTTCAATGTGGTGAATGTGGATGCTCACAATTTTGATGATTTGGACAAGGCATTTAAGGCCGCCAGAGAATGTAAGGGCATGCCCACAGCAATTATTGCAAAGAGTATTAAAGGCAAAGGTGTTACTTTTATGGAAAATCAGGCATCTTGGCATGGTGCTGCACCAAATGAGGAGCAGTATAAAATTGCAATGGCAGATTTAGAGAAAGTAGGTGAAGCATTATGTCAGAAGTAAAAAAGATTGCAACCAGAGAGAGTTATGGTAATGCCTTGGCAGAACTGGGGGCGAAGTATCCTGAATTGGTGGTGCTGGATGCGGACTTGGCAGCAGCCACAAAAACTGGAATCTTTAAAAAGGCATTTCCAGACAGACATATCGATTGTGGTATTGCAGAATGTAATATGGTAGGCATTGCCGCAGGTTTGGCAGCTACCGGAAAGATTCCTTTTGTAAGCTCCTTTGCCATGTTTGCGGCAGGACGGGCTTTTGAACAGATTCGTAATTCAGTTGGATATCCTCAACTGAATGTGAAAATTGGTGCTACACATGCAGGTATTTCCGTAGGAGAGGATGGTGCCACGCACCAATGTAATGAGGATATTGCTTTGATGAGAACCATACCGGGCATGGTGGTGATAAATCCGGCAGATGATGTGGAAGCAAAGGCAGCAGTAAAAGCAGCCATAGAGCATGTGGGTCCGGTTTATATTCGTTTCGGACGTCTGGCTGTGCCGGTGATCAATGACACACCAGAGTATAAGTTTGAGATTGGCAAGGGTGTGGTGTTAAGAGAAGGAAAGGATGTCACTATTATAGCCACTGGTCTTTGCGTCAGCGAATCCTTAGCAGCGGCAGAACTGCTTGCAAAAGACGGAATCCAGGCGAAAGTCATCAATATTCATACCATTAAGCCTTTGGATGAAGAGTTAATAGTTCATGCGGCTGAGGAAACAGGCAAAGTCTTTACTGTGGAGGAACATTCCATTATCGGAGGTCTTGGAAGTGCAGTCTGTGACTGCCTGTCGGAAAAGGCACCCACAAAGGTGGTGAAAATTGGTATAAATGATGTATACGGAGAGTCCGGTCCGGCAGTGGAACTGGTAAAGAAGTATGGTTTAAATTCGGAAGGCATTTATAAAAAGATCAAAGAGAATTTATAGATCCTGCGTAACTGTTTTGTACTTTAAAAATTCTGTACGTAACGGTTTTGACTCCATCCTTTAAAATGCACATACAATTATAAGAACAGCAAGGCAGGTACGTTGCTGTTCTTTTTTTTGTTATTTTGTAGGGAAGGGAAAAAGAAGAAAAAATCCTGTCGGAAAAATCTTAAAAATACAGACAGAGTACGATAAAATATGCATTTTTGGTGTGATATACTGGCTATCATAATTTGGAAAAACAGGCGTAAAGGGACAAGCGTTCCACGCCTTGAGAAAGGTGGAATCTGAGCATGATAGAGGTTATCTACAATGAGAATGCAGAGGAAAAGAAGAGCAAGACCACAGTACGGCTGCCAAAAAATATACGTCAGATTGGAATCACAGACGACAAATTCAAGGTATATGTAGAAGATTATGTAGTTACATTTTTAAACCAGATGACCCATAAAGATTTAAGCAAAATTAGAGTGGCAATTCTCATGGGAGAATTGGCAGTCAGTGACAGCCGATATTTATTCATCAGTGGTGCCATTTATGTGGAGGAAATGATCGTAGATGGGGAAGGAATACATTTTACAGACAGTGTCTGGAATAACATTTACGAAAATGTAAAGGAGTATTTTGATACGTTGGAAATTGTTGGCTGGTATTTATCTGTTCCGGGCTTTCCCATAGAGATGAATGCAGATATTGTCAAAGTACATATTAATCAATTTGCTGGTAACGGTAAAGTATTATTGATGAAAGAGCCTATTGAGGGAGAGGAACGTTTCTTTTACTATGAAAATGGAACTATGCAGGAATTGGGTGGTTATTATATCTATTATGAACGCAATAACTCCATGCAGACATATATGATTGACCATCGGGACAAGAGTGAACAGGAGGAGGAGCTTCGCAGGGAAGAGGCAAAAGTCAATGTGGCAACCCGTCAATTTCGAAGTATTGTGCAGGAAAAACAGGAGGAAATCCACAAACGGAAAATGACTTCTTTTATGTACACAGTCAGTTCTGTACTGGTTATGATCGTGTTAATCATTGGCATTACCATGATGAATAATTATGATAAAATGAATAATATTGAAAAATCCGTAGCGATTCTTACAAAAAATTCCATACAAAAGGATATTGAAAATGATATCTCAGAAAATAGCAAGGAAGAGATTTTGCCAGCCAGTGCAGAAAAAACAGTTACCATAGCGGTGGAAACAGTTTCGGGAAATGTGGAGAAAATTCCCACTGAGGATGAGAACAGTGGAAATTCCCAGCAGAAGGAAGAGACAAATACGGAAAATAATCAGCAGCAGAGCACGAAGGAAGGGGATAATGCGGAACAACAGCAGGAAACACAGAACCAACAGGAGTTAGATAATACGAATCAAGAAAATTCCAGTAAAAATCCGGTACAGGAAGGCTCTGAACAGCAGTCACAGGAAACTTCAAAAAACCAAACGTCACAACAGGAACAAGCTTCTCGGGAAGAAGATTCAAATAATGAACAGCCGGATCCCACAGAAGAACCAGCACAGGAGCAGGAACAGCCGGCAGCAGAAACCGTGGCGGAACCTAATTACTATGTGATTCAGGAAGGTGATACTCTGGCAGAAATCAGCTTACGTGTATATCACACCAAGAAAATGGTGAACAAAATCTGTGAAGCGAATGGCATTGAAGATGTGGATAAAATATTTGTAGGTCAAAAAATCTTGTTACCTTGAGGTAAGTGTGATATGATTACCTCATAGTGAAATTTATATTGCTGTAACAGGAAAAAAGGATACGTTAGTTTACGGGGTAAAGTTATGAACATCAGACAATATACAAAAATAAAGCAGAAAGGCATAAAAGAGCAGGAAAGAGCCCCAGAGTCAGAGGATATTAACAAAGAATACTTAAAAAAACTTAAAAAGCACAGAACAACCGTAGCAGTAACAGCTATCATTTTGGTGGCTGTACTTTTGACAGGAATGACAGCCTTTTACTTCTACAATATATCTGTGGAGTATCAGGGATTTCAGGTGATAAAAAGCATTCAACGAGCGGATGCGGAGACTGCACATTATGTTCCCTATGGACAGGGAATATTGAAGTACAGTAACGATGGGGCGGCATACATTGGGTCTGACTTAAGTGAATGTTGGAATCAAACTTACCAAATGCAGGAACCTATCTATGCCATTTGTGAGTCTGCTGTGGCATTGGCAGACAAGAATGGCACCGAAGTGTATATTTTAAATGGAAACGGTCTGATGGCACAGGTAAATACTTTGCTGCCAATTAAGAAACTGGCGGTTTCTGCACAAGGACTCACCGCCGCATCCGTAGAGGACAGTGGTACCGGCTGGATCAAAATCTATTCTCCCACCATGCCAGATGCGGTTCTGGCAGAAACGAAGATACTTATGGAGGAAAGTGGTTATCCCGTTGCCATGTGTCTGTCCAATGACGGCATTAAGTTTGGAATTTCTCATTTAAGCGTGGATGGAGGAGCGGCAAAAAGCACATTAGCTTTTCATAATCTGGGTTCCGTAGGAGAGAATGAGATAGACAATTTTGTGGGAAGCACTTCTTATGCAGGCACAATCTTTCCGGTGTTTGAGTATATAAATTCCGATACGGCAGTAGCTTACGGCAATGACAAAATTGAGGTGTTCACCGGCAAACAGATACCAGAGCTTGCCTATGAACTGCAATTAGAGGAAGAAATTGTAAGAATAGGTTATGATTCCCAGCACATTGGTGTTATGGTAAAGAACACTCAGGACAGCGGAAAGTATCGTCTGGATATATACGATTTAAAAGGAAAGAAGATATTTTCCCAAGGAATTGACAGAGACTATACCCAGCTTCAGATTTCCGGGGATACTATTCTTTTATACAATGATGGAGAATGTTGTATCTATAATATACAGGGGGTGCTAAAATTTCAAAAAAGTTTGTCCAAAACTATTCTGTCTATGGCGGTATTGGGAAACAACCACTATATGGTGGTAACTGAAGACGAGATTGAAATCATGAAATTAGTACGTTAGGAGAAGAAAATGAACTGGCTTATAATTATGGTAATTTGTATAATAGCAGGGCTTACCATCTATTCTTATCATCGGGGATTTGTAAAAAGTGCCTTATCCATGACACTTTTTCTTATCACCATTTTGTTGGTGAATCTGGTAAATCCTTATGTAACGGAGTTTATTATGGAACAAACTCCCTTATATGAAAATATTAAAGAAAGCTGTATGGAGCTATATACCCCTAAAAATCAACAGGAAATACAGACAACGGGCAGTGATGAGGAAATTATCAACTCCTATCCCATTGCCAATATTTTAAAGAAAAAAATCATAAAGGACAATAATGCAGCACAATATCAGTTGTTGAATGTATCAGCCATTGAGGAATACATAGCGGCATACATAGCCAAAACCATTATCAGTTCGGCAGCGTATATCATCACATTTATTTTGGTATCCATTTTACTGCGTGTTTTCATGGTGGGATTGGATATACTTACACATCTTCCGGTACTTAAGGAAATAAATAAGGCTGTGGGAGCAGTGTTGGGTTTTGCAGAGGGGCTGATTATTGTGTGGTTGGTCTTTGTGGCAGCAGATATTTTTGGCACCACAGAATTTGGCATCAGTGTGCAGCAGCAGATAAGTAGCAATGCATTGCTGCAGTTTTTATCAGATAATAATGTAATATGGAAATTAATGATGTAAGTAGTAATAGACAATTTAAGGCAGCAATGGAGAAGTTAGTACTACCATTGCTGTTTTATAACATATAGGTGAAAGAAAAATAAAAGAAAGGATAAAAATGCAGCACAAACTTTCTGAAGTTGTGTTTGCTTCTATCAAATACAAGTGGCTTGTGCTTGATAGACACGGTGAAAAATATGAAAAAACAATGGAAGAACATAGTAGGTTTTACTCTTTGTATCAGCTTGTGTATGGGACAGTTGATGCCAATGATGACATTGGCAGCACAGCAGGAGCAGATGCAAGAAGAACAGCAGAGAGGACTGACAATGACAACACCTCAGGAGCCTTCATCATGGGAGATGGAAGACATTGCAAAATCTAAACTGCCAGTGGGCGGTGTGAATCAGGTGGAACTGACGGAATTTCCCTTAGAGGAATCCTCGGAGGTGGAAATATTGGCAGAAGAGCCAGACAGCAATTTTGAAGCACAGGAGGAGGTGGATGGAAGCCTTATCTGTGATTATGGCTACAATACATTGTCATCCGAAGAAAAAAAAGTATATAGGTTATTGCTGTCAGCCATGCAAAGCTTTGACCAATCGAATAAAAATGCAGAACGTCAGTATGCCAATGGCCAGATTTTTTATGTGGCAGGAAAAGTAAATGTACAATCATATCAATTGATTAGAAGTCAGATGGAACGCATATACTTTGCCCTCGAGGCAGATTATCTGGAGTTTTTTTGGGTGGATGACAGCATCGGATTTTCCAGAAGCGGCTTAGCAATATCTGAGTGGTATATTATGGTGGAACCGGACTATTCAGATTACAGTACCCGTAAGGCAGCTAAAAATAACATAAAAAAGGGGATTGTTCCATTCTTGGAAAAGATTGATAATGCCAAAGCCTCAGGAGCCAGTGAACTGGAATTGGAGTTGCTGATTCATGATATGATAATTGAAGAAGTGGATTATGCCTATGATGATCTTGGGAGACCTGAGACAGCATCCTATGCTCACAGCATTGTGGGAGTTTTTGATAACAACAGTGCCACAGATGTGGTGTGTGAAGGCTATGCCAAAGCATTTCAGATACTTTGCCGTTATGCAGGTCTGGAGAGTATCTATGCAGTGGGATGGAGCACTGTGGGTAACAGCGAGGGCGGTCATGCATGGAATTTGATTAAGATAAATGGAAGCTGGTACAATGTGGATACCACATGGGATGACAGTAATGAAAGTCTTTCTGGCAGCAGTGGAAGTGGTTATGACGGCTACATGTATGATTTTTTCAATCTGCCTACCAGTGTATTTAATCAGGGAAATGCACATGATTATCGTCCTGATATTTATGCTGGCATGTATAAAGTGCCCACAGCCACAGCCACTGCAGCGGGCTATTACAACTATTATGGTTTAAATATTAAAACCAGTGATTTCAGCAATAAAACCAGTTTAAAAACCTTTTTAAGTAAGGCATTACAAGGGTGTCAGAGACGACAGGATTATCTGCTGCGCATTCATTGCAATGACACTGTTGTTACTGAGCTTAAAAATAGTTTGAGCAGCAACAAGCAGC
This sequence comes from uncultured Lachnospiraceae bacterium, assembly GCA_947174015.1. Classification (GTDB taxonomy): domain Bacteria; phylum Bacillota; class Clostridia; order Lachnospirales; family Lachnospiraceae; genus RUG11237. Next base: position 17,932 of record CAMWHJ010000060.1, read on the forward strand.
TCTGGATGGACAGTCTTTCTGAATTAAAGGAAAATGGTGTACAGTATGAACTGAGTAATGCCGCCTTTGACCCGGGAAGCAATAATTTACTGCTTTCTGTTTCCAAAATTTATGTGGATAATGTCTGCAATGGTTATGCCTTTGGCAATCCCAAGACACAGGCATCTGTTATGGAGTGGACAAAGAGAACGGTTACGAATATTACTTCTGCCTGCAGCATGGAATGGAATGCCAGCACCACTGCCGGCAATCTGAACGTGCGATACAATGGAAATAATATTGGAACATACGCATACACCATAGTAACTCCGCAAATTGCGAAAAACAGTGTCTATAACTATACCGGCAGTGGAATCTGCCCGAAAGTTACGGTTAAGGTAAACAATCTGACCTTAAAGCAGGGGCAGGATTATCAGGTTCAGTACAGCAATAACATCAATGCGGGTACTGCGAAAGTGAGGATTAAAGGTTTGGGAAGCTACAGCGGCTATGTGGATGACAGCTTTCAGATTCAGCCCTGTAATTTAAAAAATCTTTCAGCTTATGTGAATACCAGCCAGTATGTTTATAATGGTAAGGCAAAGAATCCCAAGATAACCATGAAAAATTCAGGGAATACTTTGACAGAGGGGATAGATTACAGCCTGTCCTATAAAAACAATACCAAGATGGGAACTGCCGCAGTAACCGTCAACGGAAAAGGAAATTACCAAGGCAGCAAAACTTTGAATTTCTATATTGTTCCCAAGAAAGTATCTAACGTAAAACTAAAAACAGGCAGCGGCAGCAAATTAACATTCTCTTTTGATAAAGTAAGCGGAGCCTCTGGATATGAGGTGGTGCTGTATCAGGGAAGCAAAAAGGTGAAAACTGCCACCACCACCAAGACCAGCTATCAATTTAAGAAATTAAAAGTAAACAGTAAATATACCTTTAAGGTAAGACCATATATCAATGCAGGGGGAAAAAAATATGGAGCCTTTTCCTCAACTTTGCAGGTGAAAACCGCCACAAAAGCCCCGACATCTGTGAAGGTTACCTCAGGGAAGGGAAAGGCAGTGGTAAAGTGGAAGAAATGTACCGGAGCTTCCGGCTATGAAATATATATGTCTGGTAATGGAAAATCTGGTTACAAGAAGATAGCCAATTTGTCGGGTAGTTCAAAGGTAAAATACACCAAGAGTGGTCTTTCCGGCGGAAAAACATATTACTTCAAGGTACGTTCTTACACCAAGAAAGGTAAATATAAGAGTTACAGTAGCTACTCTGGTGTTCAGAAAATCAGAATAGAATAGGCAAAAAAGGTTTCCCCACAAGGGAAGCCTTTTTATAAATGAGCAAATTTAAAAGATAGCATAAAAAATTGATTTCCTATAGGCTGATTATAGTATAGAAATTACGGAATGATTTTAGGATACAAAAAATAAAAGTGAAGGGAAATGAAAAATGGACTTAAGGAACAAAAAATTTAAAGTTAAAAATGTAAAAAATGGTTGACTTTAGGAAATTCATATGGTATATTAACATTCGCTGCTGAAAAAGCGGCAGCAAAAACTTTGGATAGAAAAGTAAATCCAGTGTTGACCTGAAAGGCTCCTGAGAGGAACTTCTACAAAATATCCAAAAGTTTAAAAAAAGTTGTTGACAGGCTCCTAACCTTATGATAAGATATAGAAGTTGTCGCTGATAACAAATCAGAAAAACAACAGACA
>CAMWHJ010000061.1 GCA_947174015.1 uncultured Lachnospiraceae bacterium
AATAAGGCAGAAGCAGCCGTTTCCACAGAAGAGAATAAGGCAGAAGCAGCCGTTTTTCCAGAGGAGAACAAGGAAGAGGAAATAGTTTCTGCTGAAGAAAATAAGGCAGAAGCAGCAACAGTTCCCATAGAGGAATTTAGGGAAGCAGTAAAGGAAGTTTTCGCAGAAGAATCACAGGAGGATGAAGAAATGGCAATGAAACCAGAGGTAGTGATACAGTATCGCCACAATGAGGTGGATATGGATCAGGTAATTGAGAAGGTGAAAGAAGACTTTGCAGTAAGAGGAAATCGCGGTGTGGCGATTGAGAAGATTCAGATTTATGTGAAGCCGGAGGATTTTACAGCATATTATGTGATCAATGATGATGCTGCCGGAAAGGTTAGTCTATTCTAACAATACATAATTTTAGGCATAAAACAAGAGAAAACCTCCCATACTATCAAAAAGATAGTCAGGAGGTTTTTTTATGGAAAAAAGTGTCGTGCAGGTGGGAAAGCAGAGCCTCAGTTTTCCCATGGCACCTTGGATATTGGAGAGTGCTTCTGTGGTGGGAAAGAAGGAAGGAGAGGGTCCCTTAGGAGAGTTGTTTGATATGGTAGGTGAGGAGGAAATGTTTGGATGCGATTCCTGGGAGGATGCAGAAGCTACACTGCAAAAGGAGGCATTTACCTTGGCAGTGGGCAAATCTAACATTGAAAAATGGCAGATACGATATATTTTTGCCGGAGATTTGCTGGGACAGGAGATGGCAAGTTCTTTCGGTCTGGCAGATCAGCAGATACCTCTCTTTGGTGTGTATGGTGCCTGTTCCACCGCCGGGGAAAGCCTGGGTCTGGCGGCACTTACTGTGGCAAGCAGTGCAGCAGATTATGTATGTGCTATTACCTCAAGCCATTTTGCCAGTGCAGAAAAGCAGTTTCGTTTTCCCCTTGCCTATGGCAACCAAAGACCTCCCTCTTCCACTTGGACGGTAACCGGCAGCGGTGCCTTTCTGGTGGGAAAGGACAAGGGAATTGCCAAGATTACCGGAATCACCACTGGGAAAATTGTGGATTACGGTGTGACAGATTCCATGAATATGGGAGCATGTATGGCACCGGCTGCGGCAGATACCATCTATCAGAATTTTATGGATTTTGAATGTGACGAACAGGAGTATGACAAGATTATTACCGGAGATTTGGGTGATGTGGGCTACGAAATCCTTTTGGAGTTGATGAAAGATAAGGGCTTTGATATCAGTGAAAAGCTTATGGACTGCGGAAGAATGATTTTTGACAAGGAAAGTCAGGGTACCAATGCAGGAGGCAGTGGCTGCGGCTGTTCTGCCAGTGTATTATCTGCCTATATTTTAAAACAGATCAAAGAAAAAAAGTGGAAAAAGATACTCTTTGTTCCCACCGGTGCTTTGCTGTCTCCGGTGTCCCACAATGAAGGTTTAAGTGTGCCGGGCATTGCCCATGGTGTAGTGATAGAGGGATAGGCAGCACTATCCCTCCATCTCGGTAATCAGCCTTCGGTACTCGCTGGGGGTGACATGGAATTTGGATTTGAAGAGCTTATTAAAATAAGAAATGTTATTAAAACCGGCATCTAAAGCAATTTCCATAATGGAAGAATTTTTTTCTTTCAGCATCACAGAAGCTACATCTAGCCGATAATTGTTAATATAGTCGATACAGGTCATTCCCACATATCTTTTGAAAAACCGCATAAAATGATATTCGCTGAAATCGCATAAAGCGGCTAAATCTGCCACGGTAATATGTACGGCATAATTGGTGTGAATGTAATTGATGACTTTTTTTAAAAGCTCTGGTGTGGATTCTGCCTGCTGATTGCCTCCTTTTTTCTGAAAAATATTGTGGTGAAACATTTGGTAAAATAAAAGCAGAAGATAGGATTTTACTGCCAGCTCATAGCCTGCACTTTGTTCCCGATAGCAGGTTAAAAGCTGAGAAAATGCCTGTAAAATAGAATCATAGCCGGTGGAATCCCTATGTACAATAATGGGTGCAGTAAACTCCCCATGGATTAAGGGTGCAAAATATTTAATGGCACAGGCATCGGTCTGGAGGCTGTTGAGCATATTTAGGTGAAATACAAAGGTTCGTGTGATGATATTGCTGTTGTTCTCCAGCTTTGAAGAATGAAGTGTGCCAGGAGGAATTACCAAGATATCTCCATCTGATACAGGCAGTTCGCACAGATCCAGCACATAGCTTCCGCTGCCGGATTCAATGTAGGTGACCTCTATCTCTTCGTGCCAGTGCATGGGTAGAAGAAATTGTGACTCCTTTGTATTTAATTCATAATAGGACAGGGGAGAAAGAAAATCTCCATGAGTAGTCCCTTCTTTCAGTTGCAAATATTCCATATACTCCATAATAGAACCTCTCCCAATACTCCCATTTTTCAACGCACATAGATTTTATAGATTTAATTTATCCCAATCACTTTTATCTTCAATAACAGGAACAAGTACTTCCATTGAGAAATCTATGGTTGGAAGTTCGTCATGATACCCGTCTATGATTGCTCGTCCAACACATTGTATCAATGCCATGCTGTTTTTTATTTCTTTTACAGTAACAGTATAATTGCATAATGGTTCATGCTCGAATATGTAAAAAGTATCTTCCCTTTCGTCACATTCCTCAATAGTGTCTACTGAAAAACTTTGCCCTGCCAGTTCAGCCGCACAATGACATTCTGTTTCAATGGGATTGATGCAAATGGAAGGCGAAATATCTTCACCTTCAAAATTACCACTCAAAAATCCACAATCAAACGACCATGATGCTGCTTCATCTTCGTCAGCCGGAAAGAACATTAAACTGCTTTGCCTTTTTGCCAAATCTTCTTGAAATTCATATTTTCCTAAATACAACATTTTACGATCCTCCCACAAATTCTGATTTGCCGCTAACATCATCAGTATAGCACATCCATGATTTGACTGCCACTGTCAAATTTCCAGAAAATTACAACTCCTTATAGAAAGACCATAAAAGTTGTGTTATTATTTTCTTATGAGTATTTTTTTTGTTCTCATTGCTGATGGAGAAAGAAGAAGTGATTAAAGAATTGTAACTGTTCAGCAGGTCTGTGCATTTATTGCACAGATCGTAAGAAAAAGTGGATATAACAGGGAAAGAACCGTTGCCGTAGGCAATTTTGCATGGTTCTTTGCTTGTAACTATGAAGGTGCTGAATAGTTACAAAGAAATGATTATGAAAGCAGGGTATTTTAAGCAATGGAACAATTATGATGTATCGGTCTGCTGTCCGGTGGGATAAACACATAAATGCACCGTTTAAAATAGCAGAATAATGTTAGTTTTCAGCTATATTTTGCAAGAAAACAAAAGATAAAACAAGTATACTATTAGATAAAACAAGTATACTACTATACTAAACAAATTGAAAAGCTGAAAGTAGCTGTGAAAGTGCTAAACAGTTACAAATTTGCAATGATTTCGTATGGGAAAGTAGATTACTGCACAGTAGCAGAAATTCATTTATTAGGAGGATATTATGGTAAAAAAGTACAGCTTTGGAAAGGTTTTTGACACAGAAGCAGTGGTAAAAAAAGTCAGGGCAGAAAAGGAGGCGGTTCCCTACTTTACACAGCAGAGTAATGATGAGGAGGAAACAATTACCTTTACCTGCCAAATGGGGAAAGAAGATAAGGTGTATGGTCTTGGTGAGCAAATAAGAGGCATCAATAAGAGAGGGCATATTTATGTGAATGAATGTGCAGATGATCCGGTGCATTCCGAAGAGAAAAGATCTCTTTATGGTGCTCATAATTTTATTCTGGTGGACGGTACAGAGAGATTTTTAGTATTTTTCGATACGCCCCAAAAGGTGACCTTTGATATTGGCTATACAGATTTGGATGTACTTGCTGTTACCACTGGAAAGGACGTAGATCTGTATGTGGTAACGGGCAAAAAGCTGCTGGATATTATAAAGGAATTCCGTAAGCTTATTGGCAGAAGTTACATTGCCCCCCGCTGGGCGTTGGGATATCAACAGAGCCGTTGGAGTTATAAGAGTGCGGATGAAATCCGTCAGGTTGTCAGAGGACACAGAGATAATCACATTCCCTTGGATACTGTATACATGGATATTGATTACATGGATGCCTACAAGGATTTTACCATAAATGAAGAGGCTTTTCCAAAGTTCCCGGAATTTGTAAAGGAAATGAAAAAGGAGCATGTACGATTAATTCCAATTATTGATGCGGGAGTGAAGATTGAAAAAGGATATGATATCTACGAAGAGGGTGTAGAACAGAACTATTTTTGCAAGGATGAAGAGGGCAGGGACTTTGTAGGTGCTGTATGGCCGGGCAAGGTACATTTTCCGGATTTCTTAAATCCGGATGCCAGAAAGTGGTTTGGAAGTAAGTATAAATACTTGTTAGATCAGGGAATTGAAGGCTTTTGGAATGATATGAACGAGCCGGCAATTTTCTATTCTGAGAAAGGATTGGAGGAAGCCATTGAGTTTGTGGGAACCTTTAAAGGAAAAAATGTGGGTATCTGGGAGTTTTTTGCCATTAAAGATAAGGTGTTGGGAATTGCCAACTCTCCGGCAGATTACCAGTCCTTTTACCACAACACCAAGGAAGGAAAAATTCGTCATGACAAGTTGCACAATCTGTATGGCTACAATATGACGAGAGCAGCATCAGAGGCATTTGAAGAACTGGAACCGGACAAAAGAATCCTGATGTTTTCCAGAGCTTCTTATATTGGCATGCACAGAAGCGGAGGAATCTGGCAGGGAGACAACATGTCATGGTGGTCCCATTTATTATTGACCATCAAGATGCTGCCATCCTTAAATATGTGTGGTTTTGTATATACCGGTTCAGATTTGGGCGGTTTTGGCGCTGATGCCACAGAGGATTTGGTAATGCGCTGGACACAGTTTTCACTGTTTACTCCTTTGATGCGTAACCATGCCGCATTGGGTACCAGAGAACAGGAACCTTATCAGTTCAAGAATATGGAGGACTTTAAAAATATCATCGACATCCGTTATGGTCTGCTCTCATACATTTACAGCGAATATATGAAAGCAGTGTTAAATAATGATATGTATGCCAAGCCCTTATCCTTTGTGTATGAAGAAGATCCCCATGCCAGTCAGGTGGAAGATCAGTTGATGCTGGGGGATGAGATTATGATTGCGCCGGTATACACCCAGAATGCCACCGGAAGATATGTGTATCTGCCGGAAAATATGATGGCAGTGAAGATGAGAAGTCTGACAGAATATGATTGTAAGGTGCTGGAAAAGGGTCACCATTATGTGGATGTGGCATCGAACGAACTGATTTTCTTTGTTCGGGAGAATCGCATTATTCCAATGACAACAGGCGGTGAATTTACAGAACAGTTAGACTTTACAAACCTGAAGATATTGGGATATGTGACAAAGAAAGCAAAATATAGTCTGTACACCGATGACGGTGTCAGCAAGGATTATGACAATCCGGAGAATTATGTGGAAATCAAGGTGGATAAGACAGGTAAGGCTGTGGTGAGCAGTCCCAAGATTCAAGTGAACAGCTGCGAAATTTTGAACTAGGCAGGCTTTGTGTCAGGGCATATTTTGCAGCCGTGAGGGTGAAAGTATGGATACAAAGGCAAAAGAAATAAATATCAGTGAGTATACCATGAAAAAGATGGCACTGATGTCCATTCCCATTTTTATAGAGCTGTTTTTACAGCTCTTGGTGGGAAATGTGGATCAGATTATGATCAGTCGTTATTCTCAGAATGCAGTGGGAGCCATCGGCAATGGCAATCAAATTATGAGTATTCTGATTATTTTTTTAAATGTGATGGGATCGGGAACCACCATTGTGCTGGCAAGGTTTTTAGGAGCTAATAACAAAGAAAAGATTGCGGAGACTTGTACAACATCCATTTTTATGCTGACTATTTTAGGCTTTGTGGCAAGTTTTCTTCTGGTGGTATTTCATCTGCCCATTTTCCGACTGATGAATGTACCAGAGGAAATTATTAAGGATGCCTCAAACTACATGTCCATTATAGGAATCTGCACGGTTGTTCAGGCGGTGTACATTGGCTTTGGAGCCATTTTACGAAGCTATGCCATGAATAGTGAAATTACGGTGATTTCTTTTGTCATGAACATTTTAAATGTGATTGGCAACGGTATCCTGATTTATGGTCTGTTTGGTTTGCCAAGCCTTGGTATTGTAGGTGTGGCAATTTCCACCAATATCAGCAAGTGTATCGGACTTTTCATTATTGTGATGGTGTTCCGAAAGAAATTGGGAATCCGCCTTTCTGTCAAGTATTTAAAACCACTGCCCAAAGACACCATTGGCAAAATTCTTTCTGTGGCAATTCCCTCTGGGGCAGAAGGGATTTCCTACAATCTGTCTCAGATAGTGGTATTGGGTGTGGTGAACACCATTGGTGGTGTGCTGGGTGCCTATGTGATTAATACCAAGGTATATGTGGGGATGGCTGCAAATGTGGCATACATATATTCGGTAGCCATTGCCGGAGCCATGCAGGTGGTGATTGGTTATTTGGTGGGAGCGAACCGAAAGGATTTGGTAGCCAAGAAAGTTTGGGCTGTCCAACTGGTGGCAACGGTGGTTTCCGTAGGAATCAGCATTATTTTGTATTTTCAGTCGGATTTATTCTTCGGACTTTTTACCAAGGATGAGCGAGTACTATCATTAGCACATCAGGTGCTGCTGGTGGAAATCTTTTTGGAAATCGGACGTTCCATCAATATCGTTATGGTGAAGGCACTGATTGCCACTGGAGATGTGAAGTTCCCGGTGGTCTGCGGGATTGTATGCCAGTGGGTGGTGGCAGCCTTGTTTTCCTATATCTTTGGAATCCTGCTGAATCTGGGACTGACAGGTGTTTGGATTGCCCTTGCCATGGATGAATGTGTCCGGGGTTTTATCTATGTGATTCGCTTTAAGATGGAAAAATGGAAAACAATGAAAACGAATTAATTCCTTTGTTTCAAAATTATGAGCTTTTGATAAAAAATACAGAAATTGTATAGACACAAAAAAAAGGGAAATACTAGAATTAGATTTATGGAAAGCTTCCCCGAAAAACCGGGGACTAAGGAGGAAGAGCATGGATTATATCAATGCATTCTGGGTAGGCGGCGTTATCTGTGCCTTAATTCAGATCCTGATGGACAGAACCAAGCTGATGCCCGGAAGAATTATGGTATTACTGGTCTGCTCAGGTGTGGTGCTGGGGGCTCTCAATATTTATCCGGCACTGGTGGAGTATGCCGGAGCCGGAGCCAGCGTGCCATTGCTGGGCTTTGGCAACATTCTCTGGAAGGGCATTAAGGAGGCTGTGGATACGGATGGATTTATAGGTATCTTTATGGGAGGTTTTACCTCCAGTGCAGTAGGTGTCTGTGCTGCTTTAATTTTTGCCTATCTGGCAAGTCTTATATTTAAGCCAAAGATGAAAGAATAGAGTATAAAGGATACAAAAGCAGATTTGAAAGCTGCTTTTGTAAGAGGGATTCAGCAGACATTTTCGCTTGATGCAAAATATGCACAAATTCATTTTGAGAATTTGTGCATATTTTTTTGTTCATAACAATAGAAAGTCCTACCGTTAAAGTATTTTTTTTCGTACAAAGTTTTCTTCTATTGACATTTCATTTTAAAGTGCATATAATGTGTATTAACACAACTAGTACACCTAATATGAATGGTGCACAGAAAGGAGAGATTATGATAATTATTGATTACAAGGACAGAAGACCTATCTATGAGCAGATTATAGAGCGTTTTCAAGAGTTAATTGTAAAGGGTGTTCTTAAGCCTGACAGCCAACTGCCCAGTGTGCGGAATCTGGCAATGGAATTGTCCATTAATCCCAATACCATTCAAAAAGCATATGCAGAGTTAGAACGGCAGGGATATTTGTATTCGGTCAAGGGAAGAGGAAGCTTTGTAAGCTTTAATGATAATTTGCTTCAGGTTAAGAGGGAACAGTTTAAGGAAGAACTTGGCAAACTAGTGCGAAAAGCAAGAGATTTGAAGCTTTCAAAAGAAGAACTGACAGCTTATGTGGCGGACTGTTATGAGAGGGAGGATGTAAAATGATAGAAGCAGCCAAAATAAGTAAAAGCTTTGAGGATATCAAAGCGGTGGATGACATCTCTGTTACCATTCGGGAAGGGGAGGTATTTGGGCTCATTGGAACCAATGGTGCAGGAAAAAGTACCTTAATGCGTATGTTGACAGGAGTGATAAAGCCGGATGTTGGAAAAATATTGATTGATGATATTCCGGTATACGAATCTCCAGAGGCAAAAAAGAAATTTTTTTATATTTCGGATGAGCAGTTTTTCTTTGTCAACAGTACCCCGGAAGAAATGGCAAGATATTATAAGAATATATATGAAGGTTTTCAGATTGAAAAGTTTTACAGCTATTTAGAACGTTTTGAACTGAAAAAAGGCAGAAAAATAAACACATTCTCCAAAGGAATGAAAAAGCAGCTCTCTATTTTGCTTGGTATTTGTGCTGATACAAAATATTTGATGTGCGATGAAACCTTTGACGGCTTGGATCCTGTGATGCGTCAGGGAGTGAAGAGCATTTTTGCCAAGGAAATGGAGGAAAGGGGACTGACTCCGGTGATTGCATCCCATAATCTCAGGGAGTTGGAGGATATTTGTGACCATATCGGACTGCTTCATAAGGGAGGCGTGCTGCTGTCTAAGGACTTGGAAGAATTAAAGTGCAATATTTTCAAGGTACAGTGTGTCTTTGAAGATTCTGTCACGGAAGCAGAGCTGATGACACAGTTAGATGTGCTGCAGAATGAGCGAAGAGGTTCTCTGGCAACACTTACTCTGCGTGGAGAGCAGGAGCAGATTTTAAGTACATTACGGTCCGGTAATCCCATTTTTTGTGAAGTTTTGCCATTATCCTTAGAGGAAATTTTTATCAGTGAAACGGAGGTTGTAGGCTATGATATCAAAAAGCTTATTTTTTAAAGTACAGAAGGAGGAGCTGAAGAAAAAAGTAATATTACTTTTTATTACATTCATCTGTATGTTTTTGGCACTGCCTATCTATATCGCAGTAGAAATGCAAAAGTATCAGCAATGGCTGCAAACTGAACGGGAAAAGTTCTCAAAGGAACAGATTAGTGGGATGCTGGCAGATATTCTTGGCACAGATAATCTAATTATTTTACTTATTATTTTTGTTTTGGCTTTTGTGTTTGCTTTTTGCCAGTTAGAATATTTGTATCACAGAGAAAAGGTAGATTTTTACCACAGCCTTCCTATAAAGCGGGGCAGATTATTTGCGATACAATATATGAATGGAGTGCTTGTATTTGTTGTTCCTTATGTGATGTGTGTTATATTGGGGCTGTGTGTGCTGACAGCAGGAGGTTTTTGTAATGGACTGGTGTTAAAAGCTTCATTGACAGGCATACTGATTCATATCATTGGTTATCTATTGTGTTATACCACAGTAAGTTTAAGTATCTGCCTGACGGGAAATTTATTTACGGGAGTGTTGGCAGCAGCAACATTTCATGGCTATGGTGTGGCATTGAGTCTTTTGATAGACAACCTGTTTTATGAATCCAGCACAACCTTTATGTCAGGGTATGGCAATCGTCTCATAGAAAAAATTGCCTATGCCTCTCCTCTTTATGTATACAAGAACCTTGGCTGGGGCACAAGTCAGAGAGGTGCGACAAGTGCAGGCAGTGTTGCAGTGACAGTAATAGGTTCTTTAGTATATCTTATTTTGCTCGCAGCATTGGCTTATTATGCATACCTGAAAAGACCTTCCGAAAGTGCAGGGAAGGCAGTATCATTTGCCAGGCTGAAACCAATCATTAAGGTTTGTGTTATCCCTGTGGCAGCATGTATCGGCAGCCTGCTGTTTAAAGCTATGGTTTATGATACAGAAAAGTTTTGGCAAGTCATAGGTTTTGTGATAACACTCCTGTTATGTCATGCAATGATTCAAAGCATCTTTGAACAGGATGTAAAAGCTGTGAAAAAAGGTTTGGGTTCTACAGCAGTGGCAGCAGTAGCAGGTATCTTGATTTTTGCAGGATGTGATTTATGTGGAAAGGCTTATGACAGGGCAGAGATAGATTATGATCATTTACAGTATGCAGCCATTATGCCATCCACGATTGATACAGGAAATTACTATTATAATATGGAAGAGGATACATGTTGGTCAATGGTTGATTATGTATTCGAACACATGAAAATACAGGATAAGGATTTAGTCAAGGATTTTACCAAGGAATGCATTGTGGAAAATCAAGAAAAACACTTCTATGGAGTGAGCATAAATGTAAAATATACATTAGAAAACGGAAAAGAATTTTACCGCAGATATCATATCGATTATGATACTCTGGCAGGTTATATGGACCGTTTCTTTGAACATGAAGAATTTCGAAAGGGTATCAATTATGCCTTTGGAATAGATCCAGCACAGGTAATTCAGATGAATTATCAGAATGGGTACCAGAGTTATTACAATGAGAGATATACCATGAATCTTTCCCAAAAAGATCTGGCAGCTTTGTTGACAGCATATCAGGAAGAATATCTGAGTGCCAGTGTAGAAGAACTAAATGATTATGCACCTATTGCCGGTATATATCCCTGCAGTTTGAATAAGTATGATAATACACTTGAAGAATGGGGAAAACTGTATGTGTATCCATCCTTTACCAAGACCATAGATTTGCTGAAGAAGGGCGGCATGGATGTGAGTGCAGACAGCAAAGGGATTGCTGAGCTGAGAGAAATTTCTGTGAACAGAGTAGAAATTATAGATGAGGATGAAGAAGGAAGGGTAGTTACACTGGAAGCGGAAGTAAGCTATCAAAGGCAGAATGAGATGACAAATCTGTTAGATTATATTGCTTTAGAGCCTTATTGTTATCAGACAGGTTATAATAACAGCAGTGAGATTCGTAATGGGCATACTGTGCATGTAAAATATATTAACGAATTTGGAGAAGAAATGGAAACGGATGCTCTGTTTATCAAAGAAGTTCCACAATGGGTTACAGAGGATTTAGATAAGAAAGCAAGGACACCGTTATCTTCGCCGGAGAGTTCTGATGAAGAGGCAGTTGATGCGATGGAGACAGAACAGAAGTAGATAAATATCATAAGTTATAATTAAGAAAGCCGCAGGAATTTTCCTGCGGCTTGTAGCACTAATCCATATAAATAATTCGTGTAACACCGCCCTTTTGGCGAATGACATCCTGCAAAGTCTTGTTGGAGTATTTTCCAGGATCAAAAATTAAGAACTTGTCTGCACTGATGGCATTGCTGCTGGTAAAGCCATACACCGTTACCCAGTGCATGCCCCCTTTGCCGCTTAAGCATACCGAGGGCATATTGCCGGAAGCTAACAGTTCATATAAGCGTTCATAAGCCTTGTCTCCGCTTATGTATTCCTGTGACCAATGATTGGGCAGGTTTCCCCAGATAAGCAGTCCTCCTGAGGTATACAGGCTGGAATTTTGTGCCAGCTGTGTGGGCAGGGTTTGAATGCCGTTATATGTCATAATCAAAGCGATATTACAGGTGAGGCAGCCAGAGCGTGCCAGTGAATAGGAAGAATGACCAAGCATCACATTCCGATAGGCTGTCTGTGTCTGCACATAAGGATATTGATTGTATTGTGCCTGGGGCATATTGTAATCTGCCAGTACAATTCCCGGATACTGATTGTCCCAGTGGGCATACAAGGTAGTATTTTTGGTTACAGTAACCTTACTGGTGGAAGTGATGAGCTTGCCGCCTGATTTCTTTGTAAACCACCCCATGAAAGTATAGCCGTCTTTCGTTGGAGCGGCTAAATTGCCGTATTTTTTGCCGTAAGTTTTTTTGTAGCTGGATTTGGATACCTTACCACCCATGGAATTTAGCTTGATTTTGTAGGTTTTCGCTGTCCAATGGGCATAAAGAGTCACATCACATTTTTTCTTAAACTTGGTGGAAGCTTTCACTCTGGTTCCATTTTTGCTGTCGGTATACCAACCTTCAAAGGTATAACCCTTGCGCTCAGGAGCAGGCAGCTTTCCGTATTTTTTTCCATAGGTTACAGTTTTATCCGGGTAGGTTACAGAAGTGTTATAATTTAATTGAAAGCTCACCGTAAAGTGATCGGAAGCCGGTGTTGGTGTGAGTTGTTCTTGTGCCTTGGCTGTTTTTGGAAAAAGTAACAGTAAGGCAAAGATGAGACAGAAATAAGGTAGGAAAAATTTTCGTTGGTTCATAATTACATCCTTTCTTAAGTGTTTTTGTCATTTTTTTAAACATACAGTACTATAATACCTTTTCCTGATGAAAGGTGCAAGAAAAAAATAACAAAATTTGGAAATTTTTATTGTATATTCTGGATTTTAGTTGTTGTTTTCTGCTTCAACTAGGAATCAGAGTTTTTTCTTATGGATTCATTCATAATATGTGTGAAAATTGTAAATAAATAATAACAGTGCATGGAAATTGCACATCTCCTTTGGAATCTGTTGTTTTTCGGGCACTTATAAAGGAGAATAAAATGGTTAAAGATGTTTTTGTGATAGTGATGATTATTTGTGCTGTGGCGGCAGCAGCTTTTGTTTTTTGCTGGAAAATGGAAAGACCAACACAGCTCATATAGATAATAAAAATGAAAATTCCAAGGAAGGTAAGGAGTAAAAAGATGAAAAAGACAAAGGTAATATGTACCATGGGGCCGGCATGTGAAGATGAGGCTGTTTTAAAAGAAATGTGCATCGCAGGTATGAATGTGGCAAGACTGAACTTTTCCCATGGCACCCATGAGGAGCAGCAGAAAAGAATTGACAGGATTCAAAAAGTGCGTAAGGATTTGAATATGCCCATTGCAATTATGCTGGATACAAAAGGTCCGGAATATCGAATTAAGACTTTTGAGCATGGAAAAGTTACGCTTTGTGAGGGGGATACGTTTACTTTTACCACAGATGATGTCATTGGAGATGAACACCGTGTGTCTGTGAATTATAAACAATTAATCGAAAATCTCAGTGTTGGAGACAGGATATTAGTAAACAATGGTCTGATTATCTGCAAAGTGGAAAAATTAGAAGAAACCAATGCCATCTGTCAAGTGGAGGTGGGCGGGGTATTATCCAACCAAAAGAGTATGAATTTTCCCAATAAAGTGATGAAACAGGAATTTTTAAGTGAACAGGATAAGAAAGATTTGCTCTTTGGAATCAAAAATGATGTGGATTTTGTGGCTGCCTCCTTTGTATCCAACAAAGAGGATGTGAAAAGCCTGAGAGATTTTCTGGATGAAAATGGTGGAAAAAGCATTGATATTATTGCAAAAATTGAAAATCGTTCCGGCGTGGACAATATTGAGAAAATTTGTGAGATCGCAGATGGAATCATGATTGCCAGAGGAGATCTTGGGGTAGAGATTCCAGCCATGGAGGTGCCTTCCATTCAGAAGTATTTAATTCATAAGTGCAGAATGTTGGGAACCCATGTGATTACAGCCACGGAAATGTTGGAATCCATGATTCAAAATCCAAGACCCACCAGAGCGGAATTGTCAGATATTGCCAATGCAGTCTATGATGGAACTTCTGCTGTTATGCTTTCCGGAGAAACTGCTGCCGGAAAATTTCCTGCAAAGTCGGTACAGTATATGGCAG
Source organism: uncultured Lachnospiraceae bacterium (assembly GCA_947174015.1). Lineage (GTDB taxonomy): Bacteria > Bacillota > Clostridia > Lachnospirales > Lachnospiraceae > RUG11237. Next base: position 13,746 of record CAMWHJ010000061.1, read on the forward strand.
AAACTGTGGCATACACAGAGCAGGGAATTGATTACAACAGACGTTTTAAATATGCAGAGTTTGAGATTGCCAGCAATTTAGATGCCATTTCACACTCTGCCTGTTCTATGGCGGTTGATGTGAAAGCAGAACACATAGTGGTCAATTCCCTGAGCGGACGTACCGCAAGAATGGTCAGCCGTTTTGCCTGCCCGGTAGATATCATCGGAATGACCACCTCAGAGAAGGTTTGGAGAAAACTGAATTTAAGCTGGGGGGTAACACCAGTATTATGTGAAAAATTTCATTCCATGGAAGACATGTTTGACCATGCACTGAAAATCTGTAAGGAAGTATACCATTTGTCTTCCGGTGATAACGTGGTACTTACCGGCGGTCTATTAACCGGGAAAAGCGGAAATACAAATATCATAAAGGTGGAACGGATTGTTTGAACCAAAACCGGTCATCAATCAACATAAAAAGATTATGATTGATATGCCAGAATCCTAAGTTTCTATGAAAGAAGGATTCTGGCATATTTTATGTGTATTTTTGGCGGCTGCGGAGCAGGGAAAGAGAGTGAAGAATACTGATTACAATTTCGCAGGCAAGAATTCCCCATAGATAACCAGTAATGCCAAAGGAAGGAATGGCAAAGACCACAAAGAGAATCCGCAGCAGAAGCCCTGCCAGATTATGTAAAAAGGAGGAAAAGGTTTTTCCTAAGCCGTTTAAGATACTCTCCAAAGTAGTCACCAGACAGAGAAAAGGACAGAGAAAGGACAAAGTCCGAATAAAGCTCCCAGCCAGTTGGTTGTGAAAAAAGAAATTGCCACAGAAGGGACCAAACACAAAGAAAAACAGAGTGAGAAAGCTTCCAAAGGCAACACTCAGCATAAAGGTTCTGGCAATGAGATTGTGTAAAAGTTTTGTGTTATTTGTGACTTTTGCCTCGGAGATGGCAGGCAGCAGCAGTGTTGCAATGGCATTGGTGATGGTGGCGGGAAACAGCAAAAATGGCAGTGACATTCCTGTAAGGATACCATAGATACTTAAAGCCTCGCTGCGAATAAGCCCGGAGGATATCAGCATGGTTGGCAGCAGCAGTGCCTCAACACTTTGCAGAATATGAAGTGCCAAGTGATTGCAGCTTAAAGGAAAACTGAGTTTTAACAGAGGGATAATGTGCAGGCTGCCAAAGGGAATGCCCTGGGGTATTCTCTTCCAACATAGGACGGTGAGACAAAAGAGGACAGAAATGATTTCACCGCATACCATACTGATGACAGCAATGGAAATATCCACATTCATTCCTTTGGAAATTAAAATTTGGGCAATTACCATGCAGGAACCCACCCGCACCACCTGTTCCAAAAGCTGGGACAAGGCAGGGATCCCCGTTTGCTTTTTTCCATAATAGTAGCCGTTGACACAGGCGTGAATGGCAGAAAAGGGCAGGGAAAAGGACACAATTTGAAACAGCAAGGCCAACTGATCTTCATGATAGATGTAAGCAGCGATCCAAGGAGCCCACAGCAGTAAAAAAGTGCCCACCACAATGGAAAGTCCTACAGTAAGACACAAGCCCCCTAGCAGTACCCGGAGTGAACCTTGATGGTCTTTCACTGCCTCCTTTTCTGCACATAGCTTCGAAATAGCAATGCCAAAACCACCAATGGTTAAGGCATGACAAATGGAGATAACCGGAAAAATCAGTTGATAAATTCCCATTCCCTCTGCACCAATTTGCCCGGAAAGGAATATTCTATAAAAGAAGCCAATGGCTCTGTTTAAAACACCAGTGACCGTAAGGATCAGGGTTCCCTTAATAATGGCAGCCCGTTTGTTGGATTTACCCATGTGTAACCTCCTTGACAGGAGTTTAAGTTACTAAAAGTATATTAGAAGCATGAAAAATATATACATGAATCAGAAAGGAAAGAAAGCGATGATTTATCTGGATAATGCGGCAACTACTCAACCGAAAAAGCAGGTAGTAGAGGCAATGCTACCTTATTTGGAAGAAAAATATGCAAATCCCTCCAGTATGTATGAGCCTGCCATAGAAAATCAGCGCATCATAGGGGAATGCAGGCAGACCATTGCAAGAACCATTGGGGCGGAGGAAAAGGAAATTTATTTCACCTCTGGCGGAAGTGAAGCAGATAACTGGGTGCTGAAAGGAGTTGCCCATGCGAACCGGGAACGGGGAAAGCATATTATTACCACTCAGATTGAGCATCATGCCATTTTAAATGCCTGCCATTACTTAGAGGAGGAGGGTTTCCAGATTACTTATCTGGGAACCGATCAGAACGGACAGATATCTCTGAGAGAATTGGAGGATACCATTCGGGAGGATACTATTCTGATCTCCATTATGGCAGCCAATAATGAAATCGGTACCTTGGAGCCGGTACGGGAAATCGGAAGGATAGCAAAGGAACATGGCTGTCTGTTTCACACAGATGCAGTTCAGATGTATGGTCAGTTGCCCATAAATGTGAAGTTTTTGGGAGCAGATTTGATGTCCGCCAGTGCCCATAAGTTTTCCGGTCCCAGAGGTTGTGGCTTTTTGTATGTGAGAGAAGGAGTAAAAATCTGCCCTTTGATACATGGAGGAGGTCAGGAACGGCATATGCGGGCAGGCACAGAGAATACGGCTGCCATTGTGGGAATGGCAGAGGCAGCAAAGCTGGCTTCACAGACCATGCAGTACAGAATTCGTCGGGAAACTTATCATAGAAATTATTTGATAGGTCGGGTGTTAAGAGAAATTTCCGGAGTACATGTGACAGGGCATCGCAAGCAGAGACTGCCCGGATCTGCCAGTTTTTGGATTGAAGGAATCGAGGGAGAATCCCTGCTGATACTTTTAGATATGAAAGGGATCTGTGCATCCGCCGGATCCGCTTGTACCACTGGAAATACAGAGGCATCCCATGTGCTTCGTGCCATTGGTTTGGAAGAAGAACAGGCAAAAGGTTCTTTGCGAGTTACCATCAATGAAAATGTGTCCATAAAAGATTTGGATTATTTCATTGAGATCTTGAAGGAGTCCATTGAAAGTCTCAGGAATAGTTGACGTTTTTTTAACAATCATGTTATACTAAAGAAAAAGAATGCACCAGAAAACAGGAAAGGATGATATCAGCCATGAAATGTCCCTTTTGCAGCAACGAAAATACCAAGGTAATCGATTCCAGACCAGCAGAAGATAATAGTTCCATCCGCCGCAGAAGAGCCTGTGAGGAATGTGGAAAGCGTTTTACCACTTATGAGAAAGTGGAGACCATTCCCCTTGTGGTGATTAAAAAAGACAATAATCGTGAGCCTTATGACCGATCAAAAATAGAGGCAGGGGTTTTGCGGGCCTGCCACAAACGTCCAATCTCGGTACACCAGATAAATGATTTGATTGACGAGGTGGAAAACACCATTTTCAACCGTGAGGAAAAAGAGATCGAGAGCAGTGTCATCGGGGAACTGGTGATGGATAAATTAAAGGATTTAGAAGCGGTGGCATATGTGCGTTTCGCATCCGTATATCGGGAATTCAAAGATGTGAATACCTTTATGGATGAGTTGAAGAAAATGTTGACTTAGGCAGAGAGAAAAATCCGTTGAGTAGCAGAGCGGATTTTTCTCTTCTTTTGTGTTAGCTAATGCTAATTATGCAGGAATAATATACAACCCTGTGTTTTTTCGAAGAAAGATAACATCTTCCATGCAGGGCTGTTGCTTGTGATATAGATTTCGTAAGAAGAAAGGAACCAGATATGGAATTACCAGTAGATTTTTTAGCACGAATGAAGAAAACGCTAGGCAGTGAGTATGAGGCATTCCTGGCATCCTATGAAAAGGAAAGAGCCTGCGGACTGCGGATCAATACTCTAAAAGGAGACAAAAAGGAGATTTTAAAGAAACTTTCCTTTGCACTGCAGCCCATACCATGGTGTGATACAGGCTTTTATTATCAGGAGGAGGAGCGTCCGGGAAAGCATGTTTACCATGAAGCCGGCATTTATTATATTCAGGAACCCAGTGCCATGATTACGGCAGAGCTGGCACAGGTGGTGCCGGGGGATGTGGTGTTGGATTTGTGTGCAGCACCTGGAGGAAAAACCACACAGCTGGCTTGCAGGCTAGAGGGGGAGGGGCTGCTTATCGCAAATGAAATAAATGGAAAGCGGGCTGCCATCCTCTCGCAAAATGTGGAACGTATGGGAATATCCAATGGGATTGTGACAAATGAAAGTCCTCAGAGATTAAGAGATGCACTCTCTTTGTTCTTTGATAAAATTGTGGTGGATGCCCCCTGTTCCGGGGAGGGCATGTTTAAAAAGGAGCCTGTGGCAGTTAGTGAGTGGAGTTTGGAAAATGTGAAGAACTGTGCTCAAAGACAGGCAGAAATTTTAGAATGTGCTGCTGCCATGCTGAAACCGGGAGGCAGGCTGGTGTATTCTACCTGTACCTTTGCAGAGGAGGAAAACGAGGAGAACATTGCTGAATTTGTAAAGAGGCATCCGGAATTTCGAGTGGAATCCGTGCACCGTATTTGGCCCCACAAGGAGCGGGGTGAGGGACATTTTGCAGCAGTTTTGATGAAAGAGGGGGATTCTGGCAGAAGTGCCTTTCCAAGTGGGAAAAACGCAGGAAAGAGTAAATTAGATAAGCAGTTTCAGAAGCAGTATGAGGTATTTATGGCAGAAAACATGAAGTTTTCCTGCAAAGGACAGCCGATGTTATTTGGAGAACAGTTGTATCTGCTGCCGGAGCTGTCCCCGGAGCTTAAGGGCTTAAAGGTCATTCGGCCGGGACTTCATGTGGGGACAGTGAAGAAAAACAGGATTGAGCCGGCACATGCCCTTTCTCATGCATTGAAGATTGACCAGTGGAAGCAAAGTTATCCGGTGACAGAAGAAGAAGCAATGTGCTTTTTAAGGGGAGAGACTATCCCGGCAAAAGGACTGGAAAAGGGGTGGTGTTTGGTGTGCTTTCAAGAATTCCCACTGGGTTTTGGCAAATATAGCAACGGTATATTAAAAAATCATTATCCAAAGGGACTGCGCATTGTGGGTCAATAGAGAGAATGACTGGGTGTAATATTTTTTGAATAATATATGGAAAAATCTATCAAAGCATTATATAATAATCTGTATAAGTAAAAATTTCGTAACTGTTCAGTAGGTCTGTGCATTTGCTGCACAGACCGTAAGAAAAAGTGG
>CAMWHJ010000062.1 GCA_947174015.1 uncultured Lachnospiraceae bacterium
ATGATGCAGCCGCCCATGGGAGAAAGACCGCCGATGATGCAGCAGCCTATGCCATATCCCACATATTGGCCCAATGTACCTATGCCATATTCTTACTTTTATGAAGATAATTTTGGGAATGGGATTCTGTCGGGAATGGAGTATAGCGAAGCTGACTTTGACCGGGAACTGGAGCAGATAATGGAGATGTACCCAACAAAGGCAAAAGAAGTACAAAAAAAGGTCACAGAGTTGTGTGATTCCATGGACTATGAAGGCAGCATGATCTATGATGAATATCCAGATCGTTTTATGCTGAATCGTTGCTGCGATAAAATCTATCGGGAAATTGTACCAGAGGAATTAGAGGCAGAGAATATGGAGGTAAGTGCCACCAGAAGACCTTCTTGTGTAAACTGCAATGATGGGATCAGAGATTTGGTGGATGTATTATTTTTCAATGAGATTTTTCGAAGAAGATGCAGAAGAGGCAGATGCGGACATTAAATATGTGTATATGAAAATGAAATCGGAAACGGCGGTTATAAAACTGCCGTTTTTTGAACAATATGAGCAAGTAGCGAAGCGGATTGCAAATATCCTTTGACATCTTGTAAACAGGTGTAAGATTCGATATACTAACAATAAGTATATCGAATATGGGAGGAATGTGAAATGAGTAAGCCTTTACCCATTGGAGTAGAAAATTTTGAAATGATATGTACAGAAGAATACTATTATGTTGATAAGACTTTGATGGTAAAAGAGATTTTAGAAAAAAAGTCATCTGTAAATTTATTCACACGTCCCAGACGTTTTGGAAAAACTTTGACTTTAAGTATGCTGCAGTATTACTTTGAAGATGTCTATGATGTGAGAGGAAATAAGAAAGATTACAGTTATCTGTTCGAAGACAAGAAAATATTAAAAGAAGATGAAAAGTACAGAAAGCATATGGGACATTACCCTGTGATTTCTCTTACCTTAAAATCCGGAAAGCAAGCTGCCTTTGAAGGATGTATGACAGCATTGATAAACAATTTGGCAGAGGAGTTTGAACGTCACAGTTATATATTAAAGGACTGTATTATGAGCCCTAAGAAAAGAGAACGTTTCGAAGCATATATGGATGGCGAGGCAAGTATTGACGAATATAAAGACAGCTTAAAATTTCTATGTCACTGCCTGAAGGAATGGCATGGGGAAAAGGTCATTATACTGCTGGATGAGTATGATGTACCATTAGAAGGAGCATATCAATATGGTTTCTATGATAAAATGGCAGATTTTATCCGGGGATTGTTTGAGGCTGCATTAAAGACAAATAACAGCCTGTATTTTGCGGTGATTACAGGCTGCTTAAGGATTTCCAAGGAGTCCATTTTTACCGGATTAAATAATCTTGATATCAATTCCATTCTTACTGTGGACTATGGGGAATATTTTGGTTTTACGGAACCGGAAGTGATGAAGATGTGCCGGGATTACGAATTAGAAGATAAATTTCAGGAGATGAAGAACTGGTATAATGGTTATCTGTTTGGAGATACCAATGTGTACAACCCATGGAGCTGCATTAAGTATATAAAGACTCATGTGTCCAAGAGGGATGCTTATCCGGAAGCCTACTGGGTAAATACAAGTTCCAATGCTATTGTCAGGGATTTAATTGAGCGTGCTGATGACAGCCAGAAGCAGGTAATTGAGGATTTGATTGCAGGAGGGGAAATCACAATTCCTGTACACGAGGATATCACTTATGATGAAATATATAAAAGTACAAACAATCTCTGGAACTTTATGTTTTTTGCCGGATATTTCAAAAAGACAGGGGAAAGTTTTGCGGACACACAAAAATACATTACAATCCGGATTCCAAATTATGAAGTAAAGCATATTTATAAGGAAAAGGTTTTAAGCTGGTTTGAAGAAAAGGTAAAGGAAACAGACAGAAGTGCTTTATTTACAGCGATTGTAAAAGAAGATACAGCGGGTTTTAGCAGGGAATTACAGGGACTGCTGCAGCAGACCATCAGTTTTCACGATTTTTATGAAAATTTCTATCATGGATTTGTGGCAGGAGTGCTTACCGGAATGAAAGGTTATATCATTAAATCCAACAGAGAAGGTGGAAATGGAAGAAGTGACATCTTCGTATATCCCATAGATAAGGAAGAACAGGCATTTGTTTTGGAATTTAAGATTGCATCATCCATAAAAGAATTGCCTCAAAAGGCGAAAGAAGCTGTGGAACAGATTATTGAGCGGGAGTATGAACAGGAATTAAGAGATTTGGGATATATCAATATTAAGAGATATGGAATTGCATTTTTTTCTAAGAATTGTCTGGTAATTTCGGAGTAATTGGTTGAGAAAACAAGATATGATGTAGTGTTAGAACCCAGAGATAAAGCAAGGGAAGTATGGATTTGCCTTTGAGGGAAATACAGTGTTGATTGGGTAAGATACAGGTGTATTCCGCCATTCATGTTTAGCCAAACATCAATATAATGAGTTTATGTAAGAAAGCGGAGTGAGAAATGACTTTGCTTTCTTATTGTTTTGAAAAAAGCAACTGCTCAGCAAAGTACGTAAGAACAAGCAGTAACAATAGTTACAAGCAGTTACATCAATGCCGGTACAAATCTTGAAAAAAACGAAGCATCATAGTATACTTAGAATGCAGATGCACAAAGAATTATAGTAAATAAACACATAGATGATAAATAACAGTTCAGAACAGTTATGATGATGAAAATAGGTAGAGAAATCCAAGGGAAGGATAATGCAGCAGAATGGAGATAACAGAATTATTAGAACAAGTATTGACAAAAGAATTGCAGGGGATTACCATCAGCAATGCAAGAAATAAGGAGTTGGGGGAGAAAATTAAAGTGCGCCCGATTTTATTAAGGGGAAAATTGCATTTTCAGGTTACTTTCTATAAGGGAAATAAGGTAATACATAAAAATTATGAGAAGAAGAAGCTTCTGCAGGAGATCATTCTATGGATGCAGGAATATTTTAAACAGCTGCAGGCAGAATATGGACAATATCAAAGTACCATTTTGGTAAGCAAATCCGGTAAAATGACCATAAAAACCAAACCCAGTGCTGTCAAAAAGCCTGTACTGCTTACCCATAATCGAAAAAAATGTTATATTTTAGAGGAGGGCAAGCCGATACCTTTTTTAGTGGATCTAGGTGTTATGACAAAGGAAGGAAAGGTTGTCCATGCAAAGTATGATAAATTTAAACAAATCAATCGATATTTGGAATTTGTGGATGATATTTTGGAGAAACTTCCTAAAGACAGAAAGATAAATATTTTGGATTTTGGATGCGGAAAGTCTTATTTAACCTTTGCTCTCTATTATTTTTTAAGAGAACTTAAGGGATATCAGGCAGATATTATTGGTCTGGACTTAAAGGCGGATGTGATTGCTGCTTGTAATAATTTAAGTGAAAAATACGGCTATCAAAAGAATTTGAAATTTTGCGTGGGAGACATTGCGGGATATGAGGGTGTCAATCGTGTGGATATGGTAGTGACTCTCCATGCCTGTGATACTGCCACGGATTATGCACTGGCAAAGGCAGTGGCATGGGGAGCACAAGTGATTTTGTCGGTGCCCTGCTGTCAGCATGAGTTGAACCGCCAAATTCAGAATGAACTACTCGCCCCCGTTTTAAAATACGGTTTAATCAAAGAGCGAATGTCTGCCCTGCTTACGGATGCTCTCAGAGCAGAGCTTTTGGAAGAACAGGGCTATGAGGTACAGATATTGGAATTTATTGATATGGAGCATACACCAAAAAATATTTTGATTCGTGCAGTGAAGGGGAAGGATAGTAAGAAAAAGCCTCAGGTGAATAAGCTCTTGCAGGAATTGCAGGTAAACCCTACATTGGCAAAATTGCTACAGCGACAAGAGAAGATGGAGGAAAAGACAGAACATGAAAAGGCATGTAATTAAAATTTCAGTTTTATCGGTGGTGTTTGTGCTTAGTGTAATGATCATCAGTGCAGTGACTAATCAGGGGAATACAGATATGACCGCAGAAATGACCAGTGCCACCTATCCGGTGATTACCACCATGGTAGAGGGAATGGAAGTGAATACACTTCATGGCTGCAGCGAAAAGATGCAGGCGGAGTTTATGCGAGACACGATCACACCTTTACAGGAGGACAGAAAACTTACTATACAGATAAAGAACGGCAGCCTGGATGTAAAGAAAATTTCCTATGAGGTGCGCAGTCTGGACACAACCCGGTTGGTGGAAGATAATCAAGTGGAGAGTTTTCAGACAACGGATAGTGGAATTCAGGCAGAAATTCCTATTAAGGATTTAATAGATAAGGATACAGAGTATATTTTAACCATTGTGTTAAGTTACAGCAATAAGCAGGAACTTCATTATTATACTCGAATTATACTTTCCGATCAGTGTTATGTGAAGGAACAGATTGATTTTGCAAATGATTTGCAGAATAAGATATATCATAGGGATAAAACTTATTCTGAAGACATTGTAAAATATTTAGAGTCCAATTCCAGTGGCGATAATTCCAGTTTTAGCTATGTGGATATACATTCCAGCTATGAACAAGTGACTTGGGGGAATCTGCAGGTAAAACAAGAAAGTGCCCCCATTCCTCAAATTAAAGAATTGTCTGATGCAGTGGGCACTATTTTTTATGATTATATGGTATCGATTACAGAGAAAGACGGCAGCAAAAGTTACCTAAACGTGGAGGAATATTATTACGTTCGGTATACACAAAGCCGTATGTATTTGCTGGATTATGAGCGGTATGTGGGAGAACTGTTTACACCTGTCAGTGAAAGATTTGAAGGAAAAACTCTCAGGCTGGGAATTACCGGGGAAGATGTGGAATATACCGAAAATGTAGATGGAACCATTGTGAGCTTTCTTCAGCAGAATACACTGTGGCAGTATAACAACAATACAGACCGCATTGTGAAGGTATTCAGTTTTCAAAATAATGATATAAAAAGTCTTCAGGATAATTATGACCAGCACGAGATTAAGCTCATCAGTATGGATGAAAGCGGTAATATGCAGTTTATGGTTTGTGGTTACATGAACCGGGGCAGGCATGAGGGAGAAACAGGGATTGCGATCTATTATTATGACAGTGTCATCAACTGTGTGGAGGAGGAAGTATTTCTGCCCAGTACAAAGCCCTATCAGATAATTAAAGAGGATATTGGACGTTTGATTTATGTGAATAAGAATAATGAACTTTATATTTATCTGGGAGACAGTATATATAAAATTGATCTGTCTGCTCATACCTATGAAACGGTGGTGGCAGGTCTTACCAATGGCACCTATGCAGTATCAGACGATAACAGTATGCTGGCATGGCAGGAGGAATTAGATGAATATCATTCTAAGACAGTACAGGTGCTCTCTTTGGCGGACGGAGGTTCCTATCAAGTGAGTGCAGCCGAAGGGGAATATATTGCACCTTTGGGCTTTATGGAAAAGGATTTTATTTATGGACTTGCCAGAAGCCAAGATGTAACCTTTGATGTCAGCGGCACAATACAGTTTCCCATGTATTCGATTTGTATCCGCAATGAGCGCAGTACCGAGATTGAGTACAGCCGGGAAAATATATACATTATGTCAACCAACTTAAAAGGAAATGTGATACAACTGGATCGATATTCCAAAAACCCAGACGGTGGTTATCAGCAGGTGGAAGGCGACAGTATTATGAACAACGATTTTGTGGAATCGGTGAATGTTAAGGTGGTACAGACGGACAGTGAGGAAAAAAAGACTGAAATTAAGCTGGCACTGGGCTATGATATTACGGAATCCAAACCCAAGCTTCTGACACCCAGAGAGGTGGTCTATGAAGAGAGCAGGAATGTGAGTATTGAGGAAGAGAAGACAAAGGAGGAGGCGGATTACTATTATGTATATGCCCGTTATGGACTGATGGGAATCTATACGGATGTGGCAGAAGCGATCCAGACAGCCAATGAATATTCCGGTGTGGTGTTGAATCAACAGCAGAATTATATTTGGGAAAAGAGCAAACGACAAACCAGAATTAAAATTAATCAAGTATCTCAGGAGGGAGCAGATAACGGCAACAGTTTAAGTGTCTGTTTAGCTCAGATGCTGAAGGCAGCGGGCTATACGGTGGCTGTGAAGCCATTGCTGGAACAGGGCGAATCTGCACTGTCTATATTAAGACGGTATGTGGAAGGAGATGTGCTGGATTTAACCGGTCTGCCGATGGATCAGGTGCTTTATTATGTGAGCAGAGGTTATCCGGTGTTAGCTGTTCTTGAGGAAGATAAGGGGGTGTTGATTGTAGGATATGATGAATTTAATCTGTTGCTGATGGATCCGATCAATGGTGGTATTATATACAAGAAAGGATTAAATGACAGCCGGGAATATTTTGATAATTATGGAAATAGTTTTATTAGTTTTGTGAAATAAATATATACAAAATAAAATCATAAAGGAGAATAGAAAATGGATGTAAGAATAGAACAGTTGGCAAAAAATTTAGTAACCTACTCTTGTAAGGTAAAACCGGGAGAAAAGGTGTGCATCGACTATATCGGAAAAGAGACAGAAGCACTTGCCAAAGCTGTGATCCGAGAAATCTACAAGGCACAGGGAACCCCTTTTGTGCATTATATCAGTAATGAGGTTCTTCGGGAGATCCTTTTACACTGTGATGAAGAACAAATGAAATTGATGGCAGAGATTGATTCTTTGGAAATGTCTAAAATGGACTGCTACATTGGGATACGAGGGGCGGACAATGTGTCTGAGCTTTCCGATGTTCCAGAGGATAAGATGAAGCTGTATAATCAGTTGTACCAGACACCGGTACACCATGAAATTCGTGTGCCTAAGACTCGCTGGGTGGTATTGCGCTATCCCAATGCTGCCATGGCACAGTTGGCATGTACCAGCACAGAAGCCTTTGAGGATTTTTACTATCAAGTATGCAATCTGGATTATTCTAAGATGAACGAGGCCATGAAGTCGCTGGTGGATTTAATGAATCGGACTGACAAGGTGAGAATGACAGGACCGGGCACGGATATCAGTTTTTCCATCAAGGATATCCCTGCTATCGCCTGTGCTGGTGAGCTGAATATTCCGGATGGGGAGGTGTATACGGCACCGGTGAGGGATTCCGTCAACGGAACCATTCGATACAATACGCCATCCATTTATCAGGGATATACATTTGAGAACGTGTGCCTGACCTTTGAAAACGGTAAAATTGTAGAGGCCACAGCCAATAACACAGAAAAGATTAATCAGATTTTTGATATGGATGAGGGAGCCAGATACATTGGAGAATTTGCCATTGGTGTAAATCCCTATGTGCTATCACCTATGAAGGATATTCTTTTTGATGAGAAAATTTGTGGTTCCATTCACTTTACACCCGGGAATTGTTATGATGAGGCTCCAAATGGCAATAGATCAGCCGTTCATTGGGATTTGGTATGGATACAAAGACCAGAGTATGGCGGTGGAGAAATTTACTTTGATGATAAACTGATTCGTAAAGATGGACGATTTGTAATTCCGGAACTGGAATGCTTAAATCCTGAAAATTTGAAATAGCGGTCAATTTGCATGGGTGTTTTGTAACTGTTCAGCACAGATGGGGAAATGCCGAACAGTTACAAGTTTATAAATATTGATGCAGGTTAGGAAATAGTTCTACGGAGCGTTTTAAAATACCATTCATATAAGCTATGGCTATACCATAATTAGTCATGGGAATGTTCTGTTCCTTTGCCGTGATAAGCCGGTGCTTCATTTCTCTCTCATTGAGCATACAACCGCCACAGTGAATGATCAGATGATAATCAGACAAATCTTCTGGAAATTCTGTACCACTGGTAAAGGAAAACTGCATTTTTTTGCCGGTATATTCGGTAATCCATTGAGGGAGCTTTACAGTGCCAATATCTTCACATTGGCGATGATGGGTACAGCCCTCGGAAATAAGTATATGATCCTTGTGCTGCAAGTGATCCAAAAAGGCAGCCCCCTTTATGGCGGATTCTAAATTTCCCTTATATCTTGCAAAAAGTATGGAAAAAGAGGTCAGGGGGATTTCCGGCGGCACAATATCACTGACCTGTGCAAATGCCTGACTGTCAGTAATGACCATTCTGGGAGTCTTGCCCAAAGAGACCAGGAGACAGGACAGTTCCTTGGTCTGAACACATATGGGGATGGCATGGGCATCCAGAATATCCCGTATGGTCTGCTGCTGTGGAAGGATCAGTCGTCCCTTGGGAGCGGCACTGTCAATGGGTATCACCAATACCACCAAATCATTTGGATTCAGCAAATCCGACACCAGCATTTTACATGCGGTGGCAGGTTTAATCTGACTGGCAATCAGCTCTTTCAGCTCATTGATATGGTGTCCGTTTTTGGCACTGATGCCGATACAGCACTCCAAGTCATAAGGGATAGGGGGGTTTACCAAATCTGCCTTGTTGAAGGCAACCACAAAGGGTATCTCTTTGAGGCGAAAACGTTCTATGAGATGTAAATCCAACTGGGATAATCCTTTGGTGCTGTCTACAATTAGCACGGCCACATCTGTTTTGTTCAATACCTGATAACTCTTTTGAATCCGCTGTGCCCCAAGGCTGCCTTCGTCATCTAATCCGGCGGTATCAATCAACACTACCGGACCTATGGGAAGCAGTTCCATGGACTTGTATATAGGATCCGTTGTGGTGCCCTCAATATCTGATACGATGGCAATCTGCTGGTTGGTAATGGCATTGATAACACTGGATTTCCCTGCGTTGCGTTTTCCAAACAGGGCAATGTGCACCCGTTCAGAGGATGGTGTGTGATTTAATGACATATAACGACCTCCTTGTATACTGATGATGCTAAGAATTATGCTGTAATTAAAATCTAAAGTCTCGCTGTCCCTTTTTTATCAAATCAATGTTTTTCAGGGCAATTTCTCTTACCTTTTCCTTTGGTACCTTAAGAATTTCTTTGGCAATTAATGCTTCTCCCATTTCTTTGGTGGCAGGAGAGGCATAGTCCTCTAAATATTCCTGCAGTGTCATCAATGCATTTGGATGACAGCAGTTTTGTATCTGTCCGCTTTTACAAAGGCTCATAAAGCGGTCGCCGGTACGACCTTCCCGATAACAGGCAGTGCAAAAACTGGGAATGTAACCCTGTTGTATCAGCCAGTGAACTACCTCATCTAATGTACGGTTATCATTCACATCAAACTGAGAAGAGTTTTCATCCGAAGCTTCCGGCACCGCATATCCTCCCACGCTGGTTTTGGAACCACCGCTAATCTGGGATACACCTAAGTGCAGCAGCCGTTCTCTGCAGGCTTGACTCTCACGGGTGGATATAATCATACCGGTATATGGTACACTGATACGGATACATGCCACAATCTTGGCAAAAGTGTCATCATCAATGCCGTTGTCAAAGTCTTCGGGATTAATGTCCTCTGCCTTTCGAACTCTGGGAACACTGATGGTGTGCGGTCCAACCCCATGGACTGACTCTAAATGTTCTGCATGCATCAATAGTCCGGCAAATTCATACCGATACATCTCAAGACCAAACAAGACACCGATACCCACATCATCAATGCCCGCATCCATGGCTCTGTCCATGGCTTCCGTATGGTAAGCATAGTCATGCTTTGGACCGGTAGGGTGAAGTTTCTCATAGCTTTCTTTATGATAGGTCTCCTGAAAAAGAATATAGGTCCCTATGCCGGCATCTTTAAGCTTTTTGTAGTTCTCTATGGTGGTGGCAGCAATGTTCACATTAACACGCCGGATGGCACCATTTTTATGCTTTATATTGTAAATGGTTTGGATACTCTCTAAAATATATTCAATGGGATTATTTACAGGGTCTTCACCTGCTTCGATGGCAAGGCGTTTATGCCCCATGTCCTGCAGGGCTGTGACCTCTGCCCGTATATCTTTCTGGGTAAGTTTCTTCCGTGCAATGTGCTTGTTGCTCATATGATATGGGCAGTAGAGACATCCATTGACACAATAATTGGATAAATACAGGGGGGCAAACATTACAATACGGTTTCCATAGAAATCCTTTTTCACCTGTTCTGCCAACTGATAAATCTCCTGTACCTTCTCTGGAATGGTACAATCCAGAAGCACCATGGCTTCCCGGTGACTGAGACCCTTTCGAAGCCGGGCTTTTGCTAAAATTTCATCCACAAGAGTACGGTTGTCTTTGTTCTTTTCTCCGTATGCTAAAGTTTCTAAAATTTCTTCATGGTTAATAAATTCTTCTGCTTTCCTTCCGTTTGCTTGATACATGACAGGTTTATCCTTTCCTTAAGATTTGATATGTGCAACTGTTCAGTCCCTTCACAGTCCGATACAGAATGGTTATGTATATACTATCATAAGCCGCTCCCAAAAACCAGTAATCAATTTTTAAAAAAAATATATGTATAAAATACACAAAAAAGTCTTGTTTATTATAAAAAACGTGGTACAATATAGATATAATATCATGCAGGGAAGGAGAAAAGTTATGGGACTATTTGGAAAGAAAGAAGAAATTAGAGAAACAAAGGTAGATATTAATGTAGCTGAGATTTCAGATCCAGTGAAGCAGATTGGGGAATTTGCTAAGAAAAAGGAAAATGAAATAGCCAAGACAGAGCAGGCGGAAACAAAAAAGCTGGAGGCAGTGAAAAACAGCTTTTATGATATTGCAAAAAAATCAGAAGATATTGAGGGTGTTATCAGTGGAGCACAGGAAGAGATAAGTTCTCTTTTTTCTGTTAAAGATGCCATAGACGGAAGTATAGAGGGTGTCTTTAAAACGGTATCAGAGGCTTATGGAAATGTAGAGAAGCTGAAAGAAAATACGGAAGCAGTGGAAGGAAAGTTTCAGGAGATTCAGGATGTATTCCATGAATTTCAGAAGAGCTTTGATGAAATTAAAGATACCATGCAGGCAATTATCGGTATTGCCAACCAGACCAACATGCTGGCATTGAATGCTTCCATCGAGGCGGCAAGAGCCGGAGAAAACGGCAAAGGTTTTGCAGTAGTAGCTGATCAGGTGAATGCTTTATCCAGTCAGATCAAGGTGTTGGTTGGGGATGTAAACTCCAGCATGGAAACCCTGCAGGGCAACTCGGAACGTTTAGAGGATTCTATGGGACAGGCTCAGAAAGTAATGGGAGCTTCCAGAGAGAAGGTTGAGAATACAGAAAAAGTATTTGAGCGTATCCAAGAAGTAAGAACAGAAACCGGAGATCTGAAAAATGACTTAGGAAGACTGGTGGATTCCTGTTCTGCACAGATTAATCAGGCAAAGGCAGCCGCAGCCAGTACTACAAATTCTATGGGCAGTGTGGCTGATGATTTGGATAAGCTGGGAATCTCCAAGGACTACGGATATGATAAGATTGTGGAGTTAGTGGATCAGCTGCAGCCAAAAATTGCAGAACTGGGAAGATAGAAAATAGTATATATATAAATTTAAAAACCAATAAAAAGTCTTGGGCCAGCCCAAGACTTTTTATTGGTTTTTAGAAAAGCTTAAGAAATATGTTTAAAATTTCACAATCTTTGTATTGATTTATAAAGCAAAAAAATCTATAATTAGACGTAATTGAACGTGTAAAAGTGCTCATGCTGGAAAAACTATAGATAGTCTGTGTATTTGAAAGCAGCACAGAAAACGGCAATATAATGTTTGAAATATGGAGGATGAATAGATGGATAATAAGAATCCAAATAATAATAATGGACAGAATTCCAAAAGCCCTCAGACCTTTATTATTTTGGCGGTTGCTGCAGTTGTGACCCTGCTGCTTTTCAGCTTTATCAATAATCTGCTGGTGGACAGTTCTAAAAAGAAAATTACTTATAATGAATTTTTGGAAATGGTGGAAGATGGTCAGGTGAAAAGTGTCAAGATTGGCAGCGACAGCATTACCATTATCCCTAAGGTGATTGACAAGGATAAGGGGAAAGAAAATGTTTTAGCAGTGCCATTAATTACCTATTATACCGGTATTGTGAAGGATGATGCACTGACACAGAAATTGTTGGATGCAGGAGTAAGCTTAGAAGGTGAAATTCCCGACCGTATGGGCTTTATGGAATCCCTGTTGATGTCTCTGCTGCCCTTAATACTTATTTGGGTGCTGCTCAGTCTGTTGTTCAGCAGAATGGCAAAAGGCAGCGGTATGATGGGAGTTGGCAAGAATAATGCCAAAGTCTATGTGGAAAAGGAAACAGGTGTTACTTTCCGTGATGTGGCAGGAGAGGACGAAGCGAAAGAATCTTTGCAGGAGGTGGTAGACTTTTTGCATAATCCGGGAAAATACTGTCAGATTGGTGCAAAGCTTCCGAAAGGATGTCTTTTGGTGGGACCTCCGGGAACAGGTAAAACATTATTAGCAAAGGCAGTGGCGGGAGAGGCAAAGGTGCCGTTTTTCTCCATGTCAGGTTCTGATTTTGTGGAAATGTTTGTGGGTGTGGGAGCATCCCGTGTACGAGATCTGTTTAAAGAGGCTCAGAAAGCAGCACCATGTATTGTTTTTATTGATGAGATTGATTCCATTGGTAAGAGTAGAGATTCTCGTTACGGCAGTGACAGTGAACGTGAGCAGACCTTGAATCAGTTGTTGGCGGAAATGGATGGTTTTGATACGTCCAAGGGTATCTTAATCTTAGCAGCCACCAACCGTCCGGAGGTACTGGACAAAGCATTATTGAGACCGGGACGTTTTGACCGAAGAGTTATTGTAGATAAGCCGGATTTAAAAGGGCGTGTGGAAATTCTTAAGGTACATGCCAAGGATGTGAATATGGATGAAACGGTGGATTTGGATGCCATTGCACTGGCAACTTCCGGTGCAGTAGGTTCTGATCTTGCCAATATGATTAATGAGGCTGCCATCAATGCAGTGAAGCATGGCAGATTGGTAGTATCCCAGTCGGATTTGTTTGAAGCCGTAGAGGTGGTGCTGGTCGGCAAGGAGAAGAAAGACCGTATCATGAGTCAGGAAGAGCGAAGAATTGTATCCTATCACGAAGTGGGGCATGCTTTAATCAGTGCACTGGAAAAGGATGCAGAGCCGGTGCAGAAGATTACCATTGTGCCAAGAACCATGGGTGCTCTGGGTTATGTAATGAATGTTCCGGAGGAAGAGAAATATTTAAATTCGGAAAGGGAACTGCGTACTATGCTGGTGAAGTTCCTGGCAGGGCGTGCGGCAGAGGAAATTGTCTTTGGCAATGTAACCACCGGTGCTTCCAACGATATTGAAAAAGCCACGGAGATTGCAAGATCTATGGTAACTCAGTATGGCATGTCAGAAAAATTTGGGTTGATTGGCTTGGAGACAGTGGAAAGCAAGTATTTGGGTGGTAAGGCTGCCATGAACTGTGGTGATGCCACGGCAGCAGAGGTGGATAAAGAAGTGATGCGCCTTTTAAAAGAAAGCTATGAGAAAGCCAAAGAGCTTTTGAAAGAAAACAGAGATGCGTTAGATAAGATAGCAGAGTTTTTGATTGAAAAGGAAACGATTACCGGAAAGGAATTTATGAAAATTTTTCGTGAAATCAAGGGAATTCCAGAGGAAGAACCAAGTACAGAACAATCAATAAAAAAGGATGACGATGTTCAAGAAGAGATGGTGCAAATTGTCAAATTTTCATAAGAGTTTAACGCAGGACGGAGTAATTGGCTGTACAGCAGAGTGTACGATCATGACGGAAAATTTGTTTGTACAGAAGTTTTTTCAGAGAAGAGGAAAACAATGATAGATGATTCCAATGCATTTCATTTTAACATAGAAGAAGAATTGAAAAAACTCCCGGCATCTCCGGGAGTTTATATTATGCATGACAGTACAGATGCCATTATTTATGTGGGGAAAGCCATCAGTCTTAAGAATCGTGTGCGTCAGTACTTTCAGAGCAGCCGCAATAAAACTGCAAAAATTGAGAGCATGGTAAGCCACATTGCCAGATTTGAGTATATTATCACGGACTCAGAGCTGGAGGCACTGGTGCTGGAATGTAATTTAATTAAGGAACACCGTCCCAAATACAATACTATGCTGGTGGATGATAAGACATACCCATATATAAAAGTAACGGTGGACGAGGCTTATCCCAGAGTGTTGTTTACTCACTTGGCAAAAAAGGATAAATCAAAGTATTTTGGACCATATACTTCAGGGCAGGCAGTGAAAGATACCATAGAATTACTGCGGAAAATGTACCATATCCGCACCTGCAACAGAGCCATTAAAGAGGGGGAGAATCCCCAGAGACCCTGCCTTTACTATCATATGAAACAGTGTGATGCACCCTGCAATCATTACATTTCCAAAGCTCAATATGGGGAAAATATCAAAAAGGTCATAGAATTCCTTAATGGAAATTACAGCGATACTTTAAAGGATTTGACAGAAAAAATGCAGGCAGCCTCTGAGAAAATGAATTATGAGGAAGCCATAGTATACAGGGATTTGATCAAAAGTGTGAAGGCCATTGCCCAAAAACAGAAGATCACCGACAGCAACAATTTAGAAAACAAGGATGTGCTGGCACTGGCAAGAGAGGGCACGGATGGAATCATGCAGGTTTTCTTTGTTCGAGACGGCAAGATGATTGGCAGAGAACATTTTCATATGAATATTCCTGTGGGAGAAAGTGATGGACAAACCATTGTGAGTTTTATGAAACAGTTTTATTCAGGAACCCCGTTCATTCCCAGAGAGCTGATGATACAGGAGGAGATTGACCCAAATGAATTGGAGATTCTGGAACAATGGCTCACCAACAAACGAGGACAGAGAGTATATATCAGGGTGCCCAAAAAGGGAAAAAAGGAACGAATGGTGGAACTTGCCAAGCGAAACGCACAACTGGTACTTACCCATGATAAGGAAAGAATCAAGAGAGAAGAAGGAAGAACCATAGGTGCCATGAAAGAAATCTCAGAATTGTTGGGATTGGCTCATGTGGAGCGGATTGAGGCCTTTGATATTTCTAATATCAGCGGATACAATGCAGTGGGTTCTATGATTGTCTACGAAAAGGGCAAGCCTAAAAATAGTGATTATCGCAAATTTAAAATTAAGTCCGTGACCGGACCGGATGATTATGCCAGTATGGAGGAGGTTTTGACCAGACGTTTTCTTCATGGCATTGAGGAGAAAGAGGAACTGGAGGAGAGAAAATTGGAAACTTCCATGGGCAGTTTTACGAAATTTCCGGATTTGATTATGATGGACGGCGGTAAGGGTCAGGTGCATATTGCAGAACAGGTATTGGCTCAATTAAAACTGAATATTCCGGTGTGCGGTATGGTAAAGGATGATAATCATAGAACCAGAGGCTTATACTATAAGGATGTGGAACTGCCCATAGATACACATTCAGAGGGATTTCGCCTGATTACCAGAATACAGGATGAGGCTCATCGCTTTGCCATTGAGTTTCATCGTTCTCTGCGCAGCAAAACACAGGTACATTCTATTTTGGATGATATTGAGGGGATTGGCGAAAAACGAAGAAAAGCGTTACTCCGACGCTTTAAGTCGATGGAAAATATTAAGGAGGCAACCATGGAAGAACTTGCTAACACAGAAAGCATGAACAGACGTTCGGCAGAAATGGTCTATGATTTTTTCCATAAGAGCTGAGGATTTCATTGCCTGATGTGGAATGATGTGATAATATTAATATAAGTATGGAAAAAGGTATAGAAAGGGGATTTCTATGGAAAGTGTGAAAATATCAACCGTGGTTGAAAAAATGAATTTGAAGAATTTAACACCGGAGTTGTCTTTGGAAGAAGGGTGCATTACCATTCCGGATATCAACAGAGCAGCCCTGCAGCTGACAGGCTATTTTGAACATTTTGAGAACGAGAGAATGCAGATTATCGGCTATGTGGAGTATACTTATCTCTTAAGCCTCAGCAGAGAGCGAAAGTTAGAAATTTATGAGCAGTTTTTAAATTATAAGATGCCATGTATTGTGTATTGCAGTAAGGCACAGCCGGATGAGGATATTTTGAGAATTGCCAGTGAACATAAAATTCCTATTTTGGCTACGGAACAGTCCACATCTTCCTTTATGGCAGAGGTAATCCGCTGGCTGAAGGTACAGTTAGCTCCATGTATCAGTATCCATGGTGTATTGGTGGATGTGTATGGCGAAGGTCTTTTGATTATGGGAGAGAGTGGTATTGGTAAAAGTGAGGCAGCACTGGAACTGATCAAGAGAGGACACCGTCTTGTTACCGATGATGTGGTGGAAATCAGAAAAGTCAGCGATGAAACTTTGATTGGTACTGCACCGGATATTACAAGACACTTTATTGAACTTCGTGGTATTGGTATTGTGGATGTGAAAAATCTGTTTGGTGTGGAGAGTGTGAAAGAAACCCAGTCCATTGATTTGGTCATCAAATTGGAGGATTGGAATAAGGATAAGGAATACGATCGTCTGGGACTGGAAGAGGAATATATAGAATTTCTGGGAAATAAGGTGGTGTGCCATTCCATTCCCATTCGTCCGGGACGTAATCTGGCTGTTATCTGTGAGACAGCGGCAGTCAACCACCGCCAGAAACAGATGGGCTATAATGCAGCCAAGGAATTGTACAATCGTGTACAGAACAGTTTGATGCAAGGGACAGATAATTAGAAGAAAAAAGGAGTTAAGGAAATGAAGTATTGTTTTGGTATTGACGTTGGCGGAACAACAGTAAAACTAGGATTATTTGATGTAGAAGGCAATGTGTTGGATAAGTGGGAGATTCCCACTCGTTCGGAAAACGGAGGTGTCAATGTACTTCCGGACATTGCAGAGGCAGTAAAGAATAAAATGGAACAGAGAAATCTTGCCAAAGAGGATGTGGCAGGAGCGGGAATCGGAGTACCAGGACCGGTATCCTCGGATGGCTTTGTGAATAAGGCTGTAAATCTTGGCTGGAAAGAGCGTTTTAACGTGGAGGACAAGCTGTCTGCTCTTATAGATATGCCGGTTAAGGCAGGAAATGATGCCAATGTGGCAGCATTAGGCGAAATGTGGAAAGGTGGCGGTGCCGGTGCAGAAAATGTGGTATTTGTTACCCTTGGTACAGGTGTAGGCGGCGGCATTATTATTGATGGTAAAATTGTAACCGGTTCTCATGGGGCAGGAGGAGAAATCGGACACATTCATGTGGAAGATAAGGAAGAAGAAAGCTGCGGCTGTGGAAATCATGGGTGTTTAGAGCAGTATGCATCTGCAACCGGTGTGGTTCGTATTGCTAATAAGCTGTTAAAGGAAACCGAGCAAGACAGCGTACTTCGCTCAGGTGAAGTCTCAGCAAAAACGATATTTGATGCAGTGAAGGCAGGAGATGCTCTTGCAGTGAAGGTGGCAGAACAGTTTGGCAAATATTTAGGTACCGCATTGGCAAATATTTCAGCCATTGCAGATCCTCAGGTGTTTGTCATCGGTGGCGGTGTATCCAAGGCAGGAGAAGTATTGCTTGATTATGTGAAGAAGTACTATGTGCCCACCGTATTCCATGGCTGTCGTGAAACACGCTTTGAACTGGCAACGCTGGGAAATGATGCCGGTATCTATGGAACGGCACGTTTGATTTTAGATAAGTAGATTCTTATATTTATGGGGGATACAGTAAGCTGTGTCCCCTTTGATTGTGAGGAAATCTTAATTGGAACATAAAAGCAGGAGAAGAAAAGGAGAAAGACAAAATGAAACTTGGATTTATTGGATGTGGAAATATGGCAAGTGCCATGATTGGTGGAATTATTTTAAAAAAATTGTATCAGCCCAATGAGATTATTGTATCAGATGCTTTGGAGACAAGCCTTGCCACGGCAAAGGAAAATTTAAAGGTAAACACCACAAAAAATAATAAAGAAGTAGTGGAGCAGGCAGAGATGGTTGTGTTATCTGTGAAACCTCAGTTTTATGAGACGGTCATTGAAGAAATTAAAAATACGGTCAGAGATGAACAATTAGTAATCACTATTGCACCGGGCAAAACGCTGAAGTGGTTAGACGAGCATTTTGGCAAGCCCGTGAAACTTATCCGCTGTATGCCCAACACACCTGCACTGGTGGGTGAAGGCATCACAGGTATCTGCCCGAATCAACTGGTCAGTCAGCAGGAATTAGACAGTGCAGGTGCAATCTTAAATTGTTTTGGAAGCTTTCAGGTGGTACCGGAGCATTTGATGGATGTGGTGGTGTCTGTCAGCGGCAGTTCTCCGGCATATGTGTTTATGTTTATTGAGGCGATGGCAGATGCGGCTGTGGCAGATGGTATGCCCAGAGTCCAGGCATATAAGTTTGCAGCCCAGGCAGTGCTGGGCAGTGCTAAGATGGTGTTGGAAACCGGAAAGCATCCGGGAGAATTGAAGGATATGGTGTGCTCTCCGGCGGGAACTACTATTGAGGCAGTGCGGGTGTTGGAGGAAAAGGGATTTCGAAGCAGTGTCATTGAGGCAATGAAAGCCTGTACGAAGAAGTCTCGGAGTTTATAAGTGGAGAATCATTTAGGGATGCATCATGAATGAAAAGTAAAAAAGTGTATTGGTATCGGATTTTGAGCTTATGAAATATGGCTTATATAGATAAAATGTAACTGTTCAGTAGGTCTGTGCATTTACTGCACAGACCGTAAGAAAAAG
>CAMWHJ010000063.1 GCA_947174015.1 uncultured Lachnospiraceae bacterium
CTCCCATGGGCGGCTGCATCATTGGTGGTCTTCCTCCCATCTCTGAACGTGTTGTACTACTCTCATCATTATTCAATGCATGCACCCTTTTCGTCCTTATTTCCCCTGTGTTATAATTTCCCATATATCCTCCTGCACTACAAGCAAACTACAATTCAGTATATGCAGCAAAGGATTATAATGTTCCTAAAAATCCTCATTTAACAAAGGAGTTGCCAAAATCATCTGGGTGTTATTCTCTGTTTCATTATAAGAGACGGCAATTGTTAAATTGACTTTTTCTTTCCCCACTTCTTTATATTCATTCAGTTTTGAAGTATACGCATAAATTACATAGGTATCTTGTCTGTGCTCCGCCACTATATCCGCATTCAGCGAATCCAAAAGTTCCATTACTATCACATCCTTTTCTTCTATGGACAAGCAGCCTGCATAATTGCCCTGTATGCGAATGGAATTTTGAGGATTTTCCACATATCTGTTCATCAATACGGCCACTTTATCCTGATAATAAAATGCACTCTCCAAAGAATCCTCAATGGTGATATCCACCTTCACATACTGGCTTACTTCATACACATTCCCTGTCTGGGGGGTTTCTGTGGTATAAAAAGCAATTTGTGTATCCGCATTCACACCATCCAGAAACAGCAGCAGCTTTCGTCCATATTGTCCATTTTCCTCCGTTATACTATAGTTATCCACAATACCCAATCCATTTGCAATTGTTTTCAACAATAATTTCTGTTCTTCCACCGTAAGATAATCTCCCTGATATAAGCCATAAGAACTGACCTTCGACTGTTCCTGTCCCATACTCATGCTGTGAAAAGCTTGGATCACCTGCTCTTTTTCTTCTCCCGTATACATTTTTACGCCCTTTAGAATGGCAATCGTCCATAAAATAACTGCCACAGCGGCAAGAATTTTCTTCATAAAAAAGCCTCCTATCTGTTACTTATTCCAAGTATTTCCAGATAAGAGGCATCTTATACATTCTATTTAATTACATTGATTCTGGCAATAGCACGCTGCAAAGCTGTCTCTGCTCTTGCAATGTCTGTTTTGCTGTCTTTTCCTTTGATTCTATCCTCAGCTCTTCCCTTTGCCGCTTCTGCTCTGCCTAAGTCTATTTCATCCGGCCATTCTGCCACTTCCGCCATAACAGTCACCTTATCTGGCAAAATCTGTACAAAGCCGGAATGCAATGCCGCATTTTTCAAGCCGGATTTCTCTGTAATGGTAAGGATTCCCGGTGCAATAATACAGGTCAGTGGGATATGCCTTGGATAAATACCAATCTCTCCTTCGGTGGTATTCAACTCCACCATGGACACCTCTCCATCATAGAAGACTCTATCCGGGCAAATCACCTGCAATTTCATTAATTCTGCCATATCATCACCCCTTACTTCGCACGGGCCAGTACATCATCAATATTTCCGGCATTTAAGAAATAACTCTCCGGAATTTCATCATACTTACCTTCCAGAATTTCTTTAAATCCCTGAATGGTCTCGGATACCGGAACATAACGTCCCTCAAGACCGGTAAACTGCCCTGCCACAAAGAATGGCTGAGACAAGAATCTCTGTACCTTTCTTGCACGAGAAACTACCAGCTTATCCTCCTCGGATAACTCATCCATACCAAGAATGGCAATAATATCCTGTAATTCCTTGTATCTCTGAAGAATCTCCTGTACACCACGGGCAACCTTATAATGCTCCTCTCCCACAATTCTGGGATCCAGAATACGGGAAGTGGATTCCAGCGGATCTACTGCCGGATAGATACCAAGTTCTACAATGGAACGAGACAATACTGTGGTGGCATCCAAATGAGCGAAGGTGGTGGCCGGTGCCGGGTCAGTTAAGTCATCGGCAGGCACATAAACCGCCTGAACGGAGGTAATAGAACCGTTTTTGGTGGATGTAATACGTTCCTGAAGGGCACCCAT
The DNA here is from genome assembly GCA_947174015.1 of uncultured Lachnospiraceae bacterium. GTDB lineage: Bacteria > Bacillota > Clostridia > Lachnospirales > Lachnospiraceae > RUG11237. Next base: position 1,961 of record CAMWHJ010000063.1, read on the forward strand.
TTCCGTCTGTAATGTGGGCTGATAACCTACCGCTGAAGGCATACGCCCAAGCAAAGCGGATACCTCGGATCCTGCCTGCGTAAAACGGAAAATATTGTCTATGAACAACAACACATCCTTTCCGCCTTTATCACGGAAATACTCCGCCATAGTTAGTCCTGTCAAACCAACTCTCATACGAGCTCCTGGCGGTTCATTCATCTGTCCAAATACCATGGTGGTCTTATTGATAACACCAGAATCACTCATTTCATTATAGAGGTCATTTCCCTCTCTGGTGCGCTCACCTACTCCGGTAAATACAGAATATCCGCCATGCTCTGTGGCAATATTACGGATCAATTCCTGAATCAATACGGTCTTACCTACTCCGGCACCACCGAAAAGACCAATCTTACCACCCTTCTGGTACGGACAAAGTAAATCTACCACCTTGATACCTGTCTCCAGTATTTCTGTGGTTGTGGACTGCTCCTCGAAAGCAGGTGCCTTTCGATGAATAGGAGAATACTCCACATTTTTTGGTGCTTCTTTATTATCAATGGGTTTTCCTAGTACATTGAAAATACGTCCCAGGGTATTTTCCCCCACCGGTACCGTAATCGGTGCTCCGGTCGCAACTGCATCCATACCTCTTATCAGACCATCAGTAGGTCCCATGGCAATACATCTTACTGTATCATCTCCCAGATGCTGAGATACTTCCACCACCAACACTTCGGAATTCTGTCTTGTAATCTCAATCGCCTCATTGATTTCCGGCAAATTTCCTGTGCTGAATTTTATGTCAAGTACCGCACCAATAATCTGAGTGATTTTACCTATATTCTTATCTGCCATTTACTCACTCACTCCTTTAGCTTATTGCTTCGGCACCGGCTATAATCTCAGTTAATTCCTGAGTAATAGAGCCTTGTCGTGCCCTGTTATATAACAATGATAACGAATCTATCATTTCCTCGGCATTGCTGGTCGCAGAATCCATCGCCTGCATTCTGGCACCATTTTCACTGGCCACTGCCTGCATTAAGGCACCATAGACAATGCTGGTAAGATACTTTGGAATAATCATATCCAAAGCCTCTTCCTCCTCCGGCTCATAGTTCATAGGTACATTATCACTCTTTGTTGTCTCTGAATCCATTTCCACCGGAAGCAGCTTAATCCTTCTCGGCTCATGACTTACGGTATTTTTGAAAAACGTATAGGCTAAGTAAATTTCTTTAATTTCACCCTGTTCAAATGCCTCCAATAAATCTTTACAGATAATGTCTGCATCACTGTATTGGGGATCCTCCACAATATCTGAATAGTCAGCTTTTATCTCATAGCCTCTTCTGGATAGTGCATCTCTTCCCTTAGAACCCGCTGTATAAATCACCATGTCCTTTGGAGGCACATCAAAACCTGTTACAAGTTTAACAATGTTATTGTTATATCCTCCTGCCAAACCACGATTTGAGGTAATAACTACCACCGCAGTTTTCCCGGATTCCTTCGCCTTCAGATAAGGGTGGTCAATGTTCCCGGATTTAGCCAGCATGGCATGCACGGTCTCATACATAAAATCAAAATACGGCTTTGACTGCTCTGCACGAGCCTTGGCTTTCTGAAGTTTTACAGTGGAAGTAAGCTTCATAGCCTTTGTAATCTGCTGTGTACTTTGAATACTGCTTTTCCGTCTTTTAATATCTCTCATGGATGCCATAATATCACCCTCCCTTCTTTCTTATTCTCCACACACGTTTTCTCAAAATTCCTTCTTGAATTCTTCGATTGCTTTCACTAAAGCTGCTTCATTTTCTTCAGAAAGCACTTGTGTTTCTCGAATCTGGCTTGGGATTTCGGGATATTTGGTATCAACAAATTCAAAAAATTGTGTTTCAAACTGTCCAATGTTCTCCACTGGAATATCTAACAGATACTTCTGAGTAGCTGCATAGATAATCATAACCTGATATTCCACCGGCATTGGCTTATACTGTGGCTGCTTTAACATTTCCTTAATTCTCTCACCCTGAGCCAATCGCTCTTTGGTATCTGCATCCAACTCGGAACCAAACTGAGAGAACGCTGCCAGCTCTCTATATTGTGCCAACTCTACTCGAATTGGACCTGCAATCTTCTTCATTGCCTTAATCTGTGCTGCTCCACCAACTCGTGACACGGATAGACCTGCATTTACCGCAGGACGGAATCCGGCATTGAACATTTCTGTTTCCAGATAAATCTGTCCGTCGGTAATAGAAATGACATTGGTAGGAATGTATGCAGACACATCGCCTGCCTGTGTCTCAATAATAGGCAGTGCTGTCAGAGAACCTCCGCCCAATTCATCGGAAAGTCTTGCAGCACGCTCCAATAATCTGGAATGCAAGTAGAATACATCTCCTGGATAAGCTTCACGTCCTGGGGGTCTTCTAAGAAGCAGGGACAGGGTACGGTATGCCGTAGCGTGTTTCGATAAATCATCATATATAATTAAAACATCTTCTCCGTTTTCCATCCATTCTTCCCCGATCGCACAACCGGAATAAGGAGCAATATACTGTAATGGAGCAAGCTCACTGGCAGTGGATGCCACCACTGTGGTATAGCTCATTGCACCATATTCTTCCAAGGTCTTTACCGTAGTTGCAATGGTAGATGCCTTTTGACCAATGGCAACATAGATACATTTTACATTCTGACCCTTCTGATTGATAATCGTATCAATGGCAATGGCTGTTTTACCTGTCTGGCGGTCACCAATAATTAACTCTCTCTGACCCCGACCAATAGGAACCATGGAGTCGATTGCCTTAATACCTGTCTGCAATGGGGTATCTACGGATTTTCTGGCGATAACACCGGATGCCACACGCTCAATCTGGCGGAACTTATTACTTTCAATAGGTCCCTTTCCGTCAATAGGCTGCCCCAATGCATTGACTACACGTCCCAGCATGGCATCTCCAACAGGAACCTCAACTACTCTTCCTGTGGTCTTTACCATATCACCTTCGTTGATATTTTTGGAATCACCAAGCAATACGGCACCCACATTATCCTCTTCTAAGTTAAGAATCATGCCATAGATTTCCCCGGGAAATTCCAAAAGTTCTCCCTGCATTGCCTTCTCCAGTCCATGCACTCTGGCAATACCATCGGCAACCTGAATAACGGTGCCCACGTCAGATACCTCCAGTTGTGAAGCATAACGTTTGATTTGTTCTTTAATTACGGAACTTATTTCTTCTGGTTTTAAATTCATGGAATTTAGCACCCTCTTTCTGCGTTTCTTATGCTAACTGAACCTTCAACAATTCTCTTGTCAAATCATTCAACTTATGTTTAATGCTGCTGTCTACCACTCTGTCACCAATGCGGATAACCATTCCGCCAATCAATGAATTGTCGGTAGCATAATTTATTTCCATTGTTTCATATTCTGTGGTGGATAACAATTTGGCAGTCAATGCCTGTTTCTGTTCTTCCTTTAACTCCACAGCGGTGGTAACAAAAGCTACTCCAATTTTTTTATATTCCTTTACTTTGGCAATAAAATAAGCTAAAATTCCCTCAACTTCCTTAAATCTGCCTTTTAAAATAAGAATTGCAAGGAATCCGGTCATTTCATCACTGACTTTGCCTTTAAAAATCTGCTCTGTTACCTGTTGCTTTTCCTCTTTACTTACCTTTGGGTGTGTCATCAGCCTGAGCAAGTCCTTATTTTGGTTCAAAATCTGCTGGACGAATAGGGCTTCTTCTAAAAGAAGGTCTATCTTATCTTCCTCCAGTGCCAGCTCAAACAGTGATTCCCCATATGTTTTTGCAGCTAACTTAGCCATGTTCCATCACCCATTTCTTTTATGGTTTCGTCAATAAGAGAATCCTGAACAGTGGTATCAATGGATGCTGCCACAACCTTGCCTGCCATGGCAGATGCAATGGCAACCATTTCTTTCTTCATCTCATCTGCCACACGCTTCTTCTCAAGCTCAGCTTCTTTTCTGGCCTGTTGGATGATTCTGGCTGCCTCAGCCTTCGCATCATCAATAATTTTTGTCTCATTTTTGGTAGCTTTTTTGCGTGCACTGCTTAAGATTTCTTCAGCTTCCTTATTTACTTCTTTGAGTTTTGCCTCATATTCTGCTTTCATATCAAGTGCTGATTTCTTCTCTGTCTCAGCAGTAGCCAAATCTTTCTTGATACGCTTCTGTCTTGCTTGTAAAAACTCACGCACAGGATTGAAAAACAGATAAGATGCAACGATAAAAAGAATGAATATGTTTATGGCAGTCAGTGCACTGTCAGCAATCAACTGCCAGTCCAAATCAAATAATCTTTCCAAGGTCCGGCCTCCTTTCGCTTTTTCTTATGTCAGTTTTGCAAAACCGACAACTTTCCTTCTTCTGCAATCCCTGCTTTACAGAAGCGGCTTAACAAATAACAGTAAGAATGCGATAAGCAAGCCGTACAAACCTGTTGTCTCGGCTACTGCCTGACCTAAAAGCATGGTAGATGTAATATCCGATTTTGCACCCGGATTTCTTCCAACTGCTGCCGCTGCATGACCGGCTGCAATTCCCTGACCAATACCAGGACCAATACCTGCGATAACTGCCAAACCTGCACCAATGGCTGAACATGCTAAAATTAAATCTTCTCCTGTAATCATACAAACTTCCTCCTATTTTCTCATTAATATTTTTTCATTAAAGTATGAAAATAAATTTTCACACCAATGTTTTCACACCTTTATACATGTAAAATTACTTTACTTGTCTATGCATCTGAAATCTTATCATTGACATAAGTCATTGTAAGCATACAGAATACATACGTCTGAATTGCACCGGCAAATAAGTCAAAATACACATGCAAAACTGACGGAATGCCAAATCTTAAAAAGATTGGCAAGAGTCCATATACCAATGCCATCATTACGGTGCCTGACAAAACATTACCAAACAGACGCAATGAAAGTGAAATCGGTACTGCCACTTCTCCGATGATATTAACCGGCAAAAATAATGGTATAGGATCTAACAGTGCTTTTGCCGCCCCCAGCTTGTTATGCTTTATATTATTAAACTGTATAATACAGAAAGATAACAAACCCAACGGAAGTGTAACTCCATAATCGGCAGTAGGCGGCCGCAACCCGAAAACACCGGATATATTACTGATTAAAATAAAGATAAAAATACATCCGATATAGTTGGCAAACTTCCCCGCATTGCTGCCTAAGCTGCCCTTTACCATGTTGTCAAGCATTTCCACTATGATCTCCGCAACATTTTGGAGTCCTTGGGGAACATCATCGGGAGTTTTCATTTTCTTTTTGACTGCCAAGAAAAACAGGATCAGTACCACATCAATAATGAGCATGCACACATGCGTGGTGGTAATCCACAATTCCTGACCGAAAAGTTCATACCTTATGAGACCTTTAATCATAAATCCCATATCGTTGCCGGCTGCCGCTGCACCTGCTGTACTTACTAACTCCATCCTCTCACCCTCCTTTACTCTTGTAGTCAGGCAGGATTAATCCTGCTTGCATTTACATGTTAATTTATTCATATATTTATGAATATGCGGCTGCAGCATGGCACCCGCTTTTAACCCAAATAATCCTACAAAACACATAAGAATAGGTATTGTTCCCATATCCCATACCACCAGAAGTCCCAGTACAATAATCACTGCGAGAGTCCGCACCACATAGGATAATGTCATTTTGGTCTGAGCAGCTTTTTCTTCATAATCTAATACTCTGGTCAAGGTGAACTGTATGTGCAATGCTTTCCATATGGACAACACAATTCCAATAACTAATCCCAGAAAAAATCTTTTTTTGTCATCTACCCACCAAATACCGGTCAGTGTGACTGCCAATCCAAAAAATATAATCCCCAAAATTAATTCCTTTAATACCCTATTGCTGTCCTCTGTCATCATGTCCTGATTCCTCCTCATTGCTGTATATGTTTCTTACAGCAATGTACACATTCCGAAAACCTGCCAATGCCCCTAAAAAAAATAGGGGTATTACAAAATATGTGCCAAACTTCTTGTCTATGCAGATTCCCACAAATGAGCACAAAAAAATAGGAACCAGCATGTGTATGGAGAGCTGTGTTATCATAGCGAATGATTTGTAGACACTTTTCTTATACTTCATGCCTGCTCCTTTCAACGGTCGCAGAAAACCTTTATTGTTTAAATCCTCTTTGCCTTGTGCTTCCCCAAACATTCTTTTTTTATTATACCATTTCTTGGGAAAAAGTCCATAGGATTTATGTATTTTTAACAAAAAAATGTTACTATTATGATTTGTTATGTTCATAATAGTAACATTTTTAGTAACTATTCAGTACCGTTATGGTGATTTATAAAATACCACCACTGCCTTAAACAAATCCCCATCAATCTCAATATGAAAGTCTCCATTCTGCACTTCTGTAAAGCTTCTTACAATAGCAAGCCCTAATCCGCTGCCCTCGGTATTGCGAGATACATCTCCCCGCACAAACCGTTCCGTAAGCTTTTCTGATGCCATATTAAGTTCCATTGCAGAAATATTTTTCATGGTAAACACTACTTCCATAGCCTTTTCCTCCAGCTCTGCATACACTCTGGAACCACTCATGGAGTATTTTAAGGCATTTATCAATAAATTTTCTATGATCCGATATGTTTTCTGAGGATCCAGCCGCAGCATACATTTCTCCTCTGGCAGATTCCAGCGGAACACCAAATCAGAATCCATGATTCGCTCCTCATTTTCCAAACGTACCTGTTTAATAAGATTACACAGATCCATATCCGCATAGTGCAGTGTAATATTATTTGAGCTTGCCTTGGAAACCTCAAATAAATCCTCAATCAATACCTTTAATCTCTGGGATTTCTTATCCAGGGTTTCAATGTATTCCTTTCTGGCTTCTTCCGATATAGTTTCATCTTTCAGCAAGTCTACATAGGTAATAATGGCTGTTAAAGGTGTTTTTAAATCATGTGACACATTGGTAATCAGCTCAGTTTTCATATTCTGGCTTTTCACCTCTTCCTCCACCGCATGGCGAAAGCCCTGACGAACCTTGGACAATTCACATTTCACGGAATCAAAAATTCCCAAATCCTCTGCCATTTCCTCCTCCGCATTTAATTTTCCTTCTGCCATATTTTTTGTCATACGCAAAAGCATCTCATATTGATGCTGAAGCTTGCTGCCCTTTTTCATTAAAAGCACATACAATACGATACTGTAAATTGCCACACCAAAGATACCTGCAAACCAACCAAAGCACAGAATACTCACAACAACAAAATTTGCAATCACTGCCTTCAGCACATTTTTTTGTAATCCTTTTGTTCCATCGATATGAACTATATATGCGGCGGCGGTTTTACACTTTTTCTTCATATAGTAAAAGAATTTTACAAGAATACTTCGTTCTCGCAGTTGCTTGACAGGATGAAGAATATAAGGCAGGCAGTTGGCAATCAGCCAGTATATCATTGCATAGATACACGCCCAGCATGATACCGCTACTGCATATGCCAGTCCGGCATCCTGAAAGTATTCAAAGCCTTCTTTTTCTACTTGTGTCATTACATATGGTAAACCACTTGAAATCATTATCAATACCATACTGTTAAAGAAAGTAAGCAGTTCTGTGGGAAGTTGAAACAATGGATGCTTTCTCATACCTAATGCTGCTGCATTCTGAATGATAAGTGCACCCAAGAAAATAATCATGGCAGACACCAGCATCATAAGATAGCTCATCTCAACACAATTATCATGATATGGATATCCATAAATTTCTGATTTCGAAGTAAAGCCAATCACAACTTTCACATTTCGAATCACAGGAAAATCAAGGTTAATCCTGTTCTGGTTTTTGCCCTGCCCTGTGATCACTTCATTATTTTGACCTGCATCTTCCTCCAAGGCAAGCCTATCCATTTCCTCATTGTCCTCATATGGTACAGCATCAACATAATCTTCCTCTTCAACATATTCCTCCAGTTCTATGCTGTGTATAGGAATATCCTGTTTGCTAAAATTCTCAACTACTGCCTGAAACTTAATATTTGACAAGTAATTTACAAACTTTCCCGCATCCATCTGGTATCCTTTAACTTTGACTTTTCCATTCTCATCAAACTCAACCAGTAAAAAGCTCTGATATTTTTCATATAGTTCTTCTCTTTTTTTCTCGTCATCTACAACGGAAATCTCCGTCACTCCTACGGAAACACCATTGTTTTTCTCCAGATAAGTATGCGTATGGGCATTGCCCACTGAATAATTGTACGCATATACAGAATATAAAATATCCATGTACTCTGCTGCTTTTTCCTCATATCTTTTCTTTTCTTCGCCATCCGCATTACCATACTCCGGATTATCTGCCAGCATGTATTCACTGACAGAAATTCCTTCATACATATGCTGCATTTTATAATTTAAATAATAAATATTTGATATAATGGACATTTTTTCATCATCAGACAAAGAATCCATCACTATTTTTTCTGTCTGTTTGTTTATTTCATCCCGATCTTCTTCCCATTCTTTTTGCAGCTTTTCCGACTGCCTTTGAATGTAATCACCTGCCTCTGTGCTGAACAAAGAAAGTACAAGTACAAAAATACCTGCCAGCAGAAAGCCCAGCCACTGTTTTGGTTTTCTTTTATCCTCCAAATCTCTCTCCAATTCCTTTTCTAATTGCAAGTTTTCATGTTCCTCATTTATATTATCCGTCTTATTGCTTTTCCATTTTATAGCCAACACCCCACACCACCTTTAAATATTTTGGTTCCTTTGGATTAATCTCAATTTTTTCCCGAATGTTTCGAATGTGTACCATGATGGTATCGGAATTGATCGCTTTTTCATTCCATATACGCTCATAAATCTCATCCGCTGAGAAAACCCTGCCCGGATTCTTCATTAACAACAACAATATCTTAAATTCCATCGGTGTTACCTTAACCGGTTCACCATCCACTCGAAGCTCCACTGTTTCCTCGTTTAACTCCAAACCGCCGATGGTATACACTTTCTCATTTGTTTCCCTCGTACCTGCCTCCATTATGGATAGATATTTTCCATAGCGTCTTAAATGGGAATTGACCCTTGCCAACAGTTCCAACGGAGTAAAAGGCTTCGTCACATAATCATCCGCTCCCATATTTAAGCCCATAATTTTATCGACCTCCTCTGATTTTGCTGAAAGCATAATTACGGGAAAATCGTGGTGTTTTCGAAGTTCCATCACCATATGGATTCCATCCATCTTCGGCATCATCACATCCACAATGGCAAGATGAATCTCCTTTTGTTCAATTACTTTTAAGCCTTCCACTCCGTCTTCTGCCTTACTGACCTCATATCCCTGATTTTTCAGATATATCTCGATTCCGTCCCGAATCTCTTTATCATCCTCCACTACCAGCACATGATACTTTTCCATAAATACGTTCCTCCTAAATTTTTCTTGACCCTACTCTAACACATTCCCTCCTCTCTCTCAACTGTTCTTTTATCCCTCATACTTTATCTCAGATTTCTAAAGAAGGTCTTGAGAAAAAACGAAAAAATTTCCAAAGAAAAAGAAAGAATATGTGTAACTGCGAAAGTACAGAACATTTTCACATATCAAAAAAGCTCCCGGCAATATGCCGGAAGCCCTTTACGGTTCCTGAAACAAAATTCCATTGGGCGGCAGATAAGTAAACACCCAAAATCCAAATGTCAGAAGGAGAGCCAGACAGACAGAAAGTGTTTGACATCTCTTACTTTTGCATTTGTCTTCCCACATATAGTTTAGTATCATTCCAATTCCCACACTTACATAAAAAACCAATAAATTCAATAAAGTAATACTTTTTTTAGTGATTATTTGATAACCATAAAACAAAATGGGAATAGCAAAAGCAGCCACCAAAGTTGCATACAAACCGCCATATAGGATTATGGGATACTTCTTCCACAATTTGCAATACTGGTAAATTTCAAAGAACAACATGGGAAAGAACAACAGCTTCATATGCTCCCAAGTAGATTCATTCACTGCTGCAAACAATCCCACAAAGCCATTTTTTCCTGTCCACTCATAAGCAAAATGCATCAATGTTCCAGCAATACTTACAAAAACAAAGCCTCCTATGCTGTACTGTAATAACGTTTTATCCAAACGCAAAGAATCACCACCCATTCTGACAGATAACAATGATAATAACGTAACTATTCAGTACCTTCATAGTTACATTATTATCATATTATATGTCTGCCAAGGTAATTCTATGAATTCGCAGTCAAACCTTAAATCGGTATCCTACCCCCCAGATAGTTTCAATATATTGGGGTTTTGCAGTATTCACCTCAATCTTTTCCCGAATCTTTTTAATGTGAACCGTTACCGTGGCAATGTCTCCTATGCTCTCCATATCCCATATTTTTTGAAACAATTCTTCCTTCGTAAATACATGATTAGGATTCTGTGCCAGAAAGCAAAGCAAATCAAATTCCTTGGTGGTAAACGCCTTCTCCTCACCATTAATATAAACACGTCTGGCTGTCTTATCAATCTTTAAGCCTCTGATTTCAATCATCTCATTGTCCTGTGAATTGCTGCCAATCAGACGCTCATAACGGGATAAATGCGCCTTTACTCTTGCCACCAGCTCACTGGGCGAAAAGGGCTTAGTCATATAATCATCTGCCCCCAGTCCCAAACCTCGTATTTTGTCGATATCGTCCTTCTTTGCACTGACCATAATAATTGGTGTATTTCTCTGTTCTCTTACTTTCTTACAGATTTCAAATCCATCCACCTTTGGCAGCATTAAATCCAAAATAATCAGATCAAAATCCTCCAACAATGCACGTTTTAATCCCACATCTCCTGCATTTTCTATCTCCACCTGAAAACCGCTGAGTTCCAGGTAATCCCGTTCTAAATCTGCAATACTTTCCTCATCTTCCACAATCAATATTTTACTCATTCACTGGTACCTCCTGATATTTTCTAAGTACAAAGTACATTACTGTTCCTGTATTTTCTTTACTGTTTGCCCAAATTTGACCTCCGTGGTCCTCAATGATTTTTTTCACAATAGAAAGACCAATGCCGCTGCCTCCCTGCTTGGAGTTTCTGGATGCATCGGTTCGGTAAAAGCGGTCAAAAATATATGGAAGCTCTTTTACACCAATTCCTTTTCCATTATCTTCTATTTCCACCTGAATAAAATCACCAACGTCTTTAATGCGGATAATAATAATTCCCTGTTCCTTATCCATATATTTTATGGAATTACTGACGATATTATTTATTACACGTTTTATCTGCTCTGCATCAGCAATCACTTTCACATCACTGTCTACATAGTTAAAATACTGCAGTTTAATGTTCTGAGCTTCCAGTTCCAAGCTCATCTCATCCACACAGTCGCTGAAATACCCTGCCACATTAATTCGATGAAAGGTATAGGGAATTCGGTTGGTATCAATTTTGGAATAAAAGGTCAGTTCATTAATCAGGCGGTCCATATCGTTGGTTTTATTATAGATGGTTCGAATATACCTGTCCATTTTCTCCGGTGTGTCTGCCACACCATCCATAATTCCTTCCACATAACCCTTGATGGCGGTGATGGGTGTCTTCAAGTCATGGGAAATATTGCTGATCAATTCCTTGCTTTCTGTATCATACTCTAACTTTTCCTCTGTGGACTGCTTTAAACGTTTACGCATATCCTCAAAATCTGCACATAGTTCACCGATGGTATCATCTCGATTCACACCCAGTGTAAAGTCCAGATTACCCTCTTTGATATTCTGTGTTGCCTCACGGAGTTTTTTCAACGGATTGCTAACGCTGCGGTAGATCCAAAAGGTTGCAATACCGCTGGTAAGTACCAGAACACAGAACACCGCCAATAGAATATCCACTAAAAAAGAACGAAACAAGGATACCAGAATTTCTGACTTGGTAATAATATAAGCACTGCCGGAAACTCCTTCTGAGTCTACAAAATCAATCTCTTTAATCAATGCCTGCATCTGCCCCCCCACATAAAGTCCATTATCCAGCTCACTTTTCTTGACATTTTCATACTCCGGCAGATATTTATACCAGCTTTCCTGTTCCATATCTCCTCCCAGATAGACATATTCATCCTCTTTCCTAACTACCAGAAAAGACGCTTCTTTCTCAAGTCGTTTCTCCACCTCACTTAAATAGACCAGATCACACAGCTTATCCGGATCCTCCTTTGCCACCTGCTCCAGCTCACTGTGTATCTTCTTTGTGAGTTCACTTAACAATTGCATTGAATTCTGCATATTTTGGTAATCAAACTTCTCAATGCCGTAGGATGTTTTAATATAATTCAGCTTCTGAATTCCTGCCAGCCAGACAACCACTGTAAACAGCATAATTGGCAGAAAACTCATGGTTAAAAAAGTTACCCATAACACTTTTTTCAGCTTCATATCTTACACCAAACCTCATTTCTTTCACACTTTATCAATGATAAAGACAGTATATCATACACTTACCCATCGGTGAAACAAAACATCTATTAAAAAATATTAACTTTCTATAAATTTCTTTGTATAAAAGAATATTTAAGAATTTTTAAGAATTTTCCCTATAATTCCTATGGCTGATACATAAATGATGTGATATACTATCAAAGTATGTAATAGAACATTGTAACTATGAAGGTACTGAATAGTTACAGAACATTAATCTTAGAAGGAGGAGTTTCAATGAGTGAACCAAAATCTGATCCTGTGATACAGGTGAAGGATTTGTATAAATTTTATTCCATTGGCAGCAATCGGGTGAAAGCTTTAAATGGTGTGGATTTTACGATTAATCGTGGTGAATTCTGCTCCATTGTAGGTACTTCAGGTTCCGGTAAATCCACCTTGTTAAACATGCTGGCAGGATTGGAAAAGCCCTCCAAGGGGCAGATTGTTATCAGTGGGCACCATATCGAAAGGCTGAACGAGAACCAGCTGGTAAAATTTCGAAGAGAACATGTGGGCTTTATCTTTCAATCTTTTAATCTTCTGCCTACCATGAATGCGGTGGAAAATGTAGCACTTCCGCTGACGTTCCGAGGGATATCCAAAAAAACCCGCCTTGCCAAAGCAGCTAAAATGTTAGATTTGGTGGGGTTGAAAAAACAGCGTTTTCACAAACCTACCCAGATGTCCGGCGGGCAGCAGCAGCGTGTGGGTGTGGCGAGAGCATTGGTGGTACAGCCGGAAATTATCTTTGCGGACGAGCCCACCGGTAACTTAGATTCCAACACTTCAGCGGAAGTTATGAATTTAATGAAGAAAATTGTAAGGGAGCAAAATCTTACCCTGATTATGGTTACCCATGATAACCACTTAGCCAGCTTTGCAGATAGAATTTTTCATATCCGTGATGGCAAAATACTAAAAATTGAAGACAATACCAATAAGGAGGTTTTAAATGATGAAGAAATATAAGCAGCTTTTACTTGCCGGAGCCATGGCATTTACTTTGGCAGCACAGCCATTATGCTCTGTAATGCCCATTCAGGCCGCACAGCAACAGGATAAGGACACAGACCAAAATGCAAATGATACGGAAAATAATAACCCTGGAGAACAGGCTGTCCCGACTCCCGGTGACACCTCAACACCTAATGTGGATGCAGGCTCGGAGGTAAACATCTCCCTTTTGGACAACTGGGGAACTCCGACTGCAACCTATGGACAAACTGTAAATATTGTGCTGCCTTTAGTGAACCTTGGCACCGAAAATCTAACAAATATTATTGTAGCACCTGAGTTAAGCACCAGTGCGGATGAATTTCCTTTTGAAATTCAGAAAACCAGCTACAATACCTACATCAATGACCTGCCGGGGTCTAATTGCGGCTTAAGTCCCATGGACAGAAGACGTGAAGTAACTTATACTTTAAAAACCAGAGATGATGTAGGCACAGGATATCAAAAGCTGACCTTCATGATTACTTATACCAGACCAAACGGTGAAACAGCCACCACCTCCGTGGACAGTTTTATACAGACGGTAGGAAAGACCGGTGCATCTTCCAGCAGCGGTGACAGCGACAAGGTATCTACCCCCCGACTGATTGTATCCGGCTTTACTACAAATCCGGCCACTGTCAAAGCAGGGGATACCTTTACACTTACCCTGCACATTACCAATACCTCAAAGGCTACCTCAGTAAACAACTTAACCTTTGATTTACAGGCACCGGTAACCGGAAAGGATGAAACCTCTGAGGGAGCAGCCTTTTTACCGGTATCCGGATCCAGTATTATCTTTGTGGACTCAATTGCTGCAGGTGCCACTAAGGATATTTCTATCGATCTGGAATCCAGAGCAGATTTGTCCCAAAAGCCATATGTATTAACTGTAAATATGGACTATGAAGATGCAGCCCGCAATCCATACACCGCAGATGCCAGCGTATCCATTCCAATTAAGCAGGAGGCAAAGTTTGATATCGGAACTATGGATGTAATGCCCAGCAGCATCTCTGTGGGCAGCGAATCCAATGTAATGTTCGCTATTAACAATACCGGAAAAACAACCCTTTACAATGTAAATGTCACCTTTGAAGGTGCTTCTATTTCCGGTGGAGATACGTTTCTTGGAAATATTGAAATCGGAGGCACCGGTAATGTGGATGCCATGGTAACAGGAGCCGCTGTCACTATGGATGAGGGTAAGGTAAAAGCCATCGTAAGCTATGAAGATGAATCCGGCAATGTGAATACCAAAGAAAAAGAATTTGAATTGTTTGTTACCGAAGAATCCATGGAGGATTTTTCCATGGGAGATGACATGATGATGGAGGATGAATTTACAGAAGGGAAACCTGCCAAAAGTCCTCTTGTGTACATTGCTGCCATTGTAGTAGTGGTGATCTTAATTGCTGTTGTTATTGTGGTTGTTATTGTGAGAAACAAGAAAATGAAAGCGGAAAATGACCTGTTTGATTTTGATGAAGGAGCGGATGACAATGAGCTTTCTTGATTTGCTGACCATGAGCGCCAGTAATCTCTGGCGCCGTAAACTTAGAACCTGCCTGACCATACTGGGTGTTATTATCGGTACCACCTCTATTGTTGTGATGCTTTCTCTAGGTTTTGGTTTAAAGCGTTCCTACTTAAAGCAGGTAGAATCCTCTGGGGGGCTTACGACTGTAAATGTATATTCAGGAAATGATTATTACTACTGGGGGGATGAGGATTCTTCTTCCACAGAGAAAATAGAACTAACGGATGAAGTGATTGATGAAATTTCACAGATGGAACATGTAAAATTTGTATCACCAATCCTCAATGCTGAGTTGATTTTAAAACAAGGTGTTTATCAGTGCTATGCTAATGTAAAAGCCATGAGTTATGATGCTCTGGAAAAAATGAATATTCCTCTGGAATATGGCAGTATTCCTACCAGTGATGAAGAAGTCCGCTTTATTTTTGGTAACAATATAATTACAGACTTTTCCAACACCAAGACCAATGAATACTATTGGGATACCGGCGAACTGCCGGATGTGGACCTGAAAGGAGATTTTTTTGCCATTTATGATACAGATGCATACTTTTCTTCCATGTGGGGAGATTCTGAGGGAAATAAGGTACAAGCACCAAAAAAATATATTGTAAGCAATACCAGTTTAGTATCTGGCGGTGTGGATGAATACAACGAATACAGTTACAATATATATGCCAATATAGATGCCATGAAGAAGCAGTTAAAAAAAGTATTTAAAAATAAGGCAATTCCCGGACAGCCAACCACCAAAAGCGGAAAACCTTACTCTTATTGGGTATACAATGAAGCTTATGTACAGGTGGATGATTTTAATTATGTTACTGATGTACAGAAAGCTATCTCCGATATGGGGTTACAGGCTCATTCCAATGCGGAATACGTGGAAAGTACCCAAAAGCAGTTTAGTACCATCCAAATGGCTTTGGGCGGTATCGGTTCTGTGGCACTGATCGTAGCCGCCATTAGTATTGCCAATACCATGATGATGTCCATCTATGAGCGTACTAAAGAGATTGGTATTATCAAGGTTTTAGGCTGCAGCTTAGGAAATATTCGTTCTTTATTTCTTATGGAGGCTGCTTTCATTGGATTCATTGGCGGATTTTTAGGTCTTATCTTGAGCTATGGTTTATCGGCTGTGTTGAATAAAGTACTGGCACGCTATGCCGGTGATATGTTTGGCACCGGAAGTTCTGTGGGAATTTCCTACATTCCTTTGTGGCTTTCCGGTCTTGCTCTGATTTTTGCAATTTTTGTTGGCATAATTGCCGGTTTCCTTCCAGCAATTCGTGCAATGAAACTTAGTCCATTATCAGCGATTAAGACGGAGTAAGCGGATGAGAATAAGGAAGGAATTTTTAATATGAAAAAGAGATTTTTAATCGGACTATTAATATGTATATCACTTTTTGGCTGCGGTGCTGCTGACAATAACGAAAACGCAGACAACGAAATGGAATACTTAGAGGGATATGAAGGATTATCCCAAGAAGAAACCACACAGAAAATGATTGAAGAAGCCGATAAATTAGAAGTGGTTCCCGATAAAACCGAATAATTTCAGTATTGAAAGGGGTTTGTCAAGTAAAGTGTGTAAGTTTTTTTTGAAATTTTTTGGTGGTCGAGT
>CAMWHJ010000064.1 GCA_947174015.1 uncultured Lachnospiraceae bacterium
ATAATCATAGGCACAGCATAGGTGGAAAACTTCACGTTTAAGGTGGTATCAAAATTATTAATGGCTTTTATTAAGCCAATACAGCCTATCTGAAATAAATCATCCACATTTTCATTACTGTTGGAAAATCTTTTTATGACACTTAGCACCAAACGAAGATTTCCTTTGATAAAAGTCTCCTTGGCTTCCATATCTCCCGCCTTAATCCGCACAAACAATTCGTCTTTTTCCTCATTGGTAAGCAGTGGCAGTTTTGCTGTATTTACCCCACATATCTCTACTTTATTAAGAGCCATAATGATTTCCTCCTTTTAGTTACTATTAGAAGAATTCTCATTATGACCCTGATTTATACCTAAATAAAAAACATTTTGGGGCTTGACTTTTTATCCATCTTCCCATTTATCACACAGAGAGTTTACCTGATCCGCAAACTTAGCAATATCCTTATTGGCAAGGTTGTCGCTCTTGCTGATAATGTACATAAGACGCTGTCCTGCTGCCACCAGTCTGGCAAATACCGCAGAAGCCCGCTTCATCACTGCCTTTTTCTGCTTAATTCTATGGGTATCACCCTCACGAAGCAGTTTGTTGGATTCCAAATCGTAGACAGCACCTGTGTAGGGTGCCACTGCATCCAGTTCCAAGTCTCTTCGCAGATGCTCTGCAAAGATTTCACATACTCTATCCTCACCATGTACCACATAGACCTTTTCCGGTTTCGGTTCAAAGGAACTAACCCACTTGTTCAAACCCTCCTTATCTGCATGACCACTGACACCGTCTAATTTCTGTATGTTTGCCTTTACCTCAATGACTTCACCAAAAAGCTTCACACTGCCGGCTCCTTCCAGCAGGGTCCGTCCCAACGTTCCCACTGCCTGATATCCCACAAAGAGAATGGTACACTCCTTTCGCCACAGGTTATGCTTTAGGTGATGGCGAATTCGTCCCGCCTCACACATACCGGAGGCGGACAAAATTACCTTGGGTTTTAAATCAAAATTAATCTCCTTGGATTCGTCACTGGTGAGAGAAAGCTTTAATCCCGGAAAGCTGATAGGATTAATTCCCTTTCTTACCAGCTCCATTGCCTCTTCATCAAAACAGGAATTAATATTCTTATTAAAGATATTGGTGGCTTCCACTGCCAGCGGACTATCCACATATACCTCAAAGTTTTCATGCCCCTTGATCAAATTATCCTCTTTGATTTTCCGCAAAAAATACAGCATTTCCTGTGTTCTTCCCACTGCAAAGCTTGGAATTACCACATTGCCCCCTGCATCAAAGGTGGACTGGAGAATTTCAGATAATTTCTCCACATAATCAATACGAGGACCATGGCTTCTGTCACCGTAAGTGGATTCCATAACCACAATATCGGCCTCCTTAAGGTATTGGGGGTCCTTGATAATAGGCTGGTTTATATTTCCAATATCACCGGAAAAAACAATTTTTCGCTTTATACCGTTTTCCTCAAACCAGATTTCAATGCTGGCAGATCCCAAAAGATGCCCCACATCTGAAAATCGAATCCGAATATTTTCGCACAAATCAATCATTTCATTATAAGCACATGGTACGAAATGTTCTATGACATGTTCCGCATCCTCCATTGTGTACATAGGTTCTATTTGCTCTGCACCGGCACGTCTTGCCTTTCTATTGTGCCACTCCGCTTCAAATTGTTGTATATGGGCACTGTCACGGAGCATAATATCACATAAGTCCGCACTTGCCTCAGTGGCATAAATTTGTCCTCGAAACCCCTTACTGTAAAGCATAGGCAGAAGACCACTGTGATCAATATGTGCATGTGTCAGCAGCACATAATCTACTTGTGCCTCACTTATGGGCAATTCTGCATTTTGATAAGCATCTTCTCCCTGTTCCATTCCGCAGTCAATCAAAATATTCTTTCCGCAAACCTGCAGGCAATGACAGCTTCCGGTTACTTCATGTGCCGCCCCAATAAATGTAAGTTTCATACTTCTCACCCCTTCCAATTTATACCACAATTATACCATTTTAGCCTTGTTTTTACAACATTATTGTTTTTTATATATAATTTCCTGTCAATTTCATCTACTCAAAGCGTACAATCTCTTTCTTCAGGCGGCGTATAATTTTCTTTTCCAAACGGGAAATATAAGATTGGGAGATGCCCAACAGCTCTGCCACCTCTTTCTGAGTCTTCTCCTCTCCATTTTCATTGTTAATTCCAAAACGCAGTTCCACAATTTTCTTTTCCCGTTCCGAAAGCTTTGCAATCGCCTTTTTTAACAACTTACGTTCCACCTCGTTTTCGATATTCTTTGAAATAATATCCTCCTCGGTGCCTAAAATGTCAGATAACAGAAGTTCGTTGCCGTCCCAGTCCACATTTAAGGGTTCATCTATGGACACCTCCATTTTGTGCTTGTTGTTACGTCTTAGATACATGAGGATTTCATTCTCAATGCATCTGGAGGCATAAGTGGCAAGTTTAATGTTTTTACTACTGTTAAAGGTGTTGATGGCCTTAATTAAACCTATAGTGCCTATGGAAATCAAATCTTCCACTCCCACACCTGTGTTGTCAAACTTTTTGGCTATGTATACCACCAGACGCAAATTATGTTCAATCAGCAAAGATTTTGCTTCATGATCGTATGTTCCTCCCAAATCTGCAATCACCTCTGCCTCTCTTTCCGGTGTCAGAGGCGGCGGCAGCACTTCCGTCCCTCCAATATAATGAACATCCCCCTGTTTGGAAAACATTACATTCTGCATGGTCGGAATCATCCGCAGTTTAAAATGATTCGCCATAGATACTTTAATATACATATCTAACCTCCTAATTTAATTCTCCTGGTAACTATTCAGTACCTTCATAAATTACCAGCAAAGAACCATGCAAAATTGTTTTTCGGGTATTGCACCCATGAAAATTGCTACGCAATGGGTGCAAGCAGGCAATCAAACTGATTTACAGTTTGATTACTTTAGGCAATGGTTCTTTGCCTGTTATATCCACTTTTTCTTACGGTCTGTGCAGTAAATGCACAGACCTACGGAACAGTTATTTCTCCTGCATTTAATATTAAGTGATATTTTTGATTGGAACTAAAATTCTCACTGCCGATCCCCAATAGGGGATTTTGTATAATATAATCAGATTTTTCATTACTTATTTTCATCTGTGTAATGGAAAAAATCGGTATCAGCCCCGAATTAGCTATGGTTCGATAGGGTATCAGACGGATTCCACAGCTATACTCTGCCTGCTTATCGCCCAGCACCCCCAGACGTTCTGCCGTCTCTTTATCTACAATATGTACGCACCGCCCGGTAACTGGATCCCGCAAAAGGTTCCCCGTATCATATAGGGCAGACACCACTACACTTTTGCTATGGTAAGTTATCTGCACTGTGTAATATTTCTTCTCTTCTTCACATAAGCCTATATAAATCCTGCCAAGGCAATACAGAAAGATACTGACCCCCAGACCAAGGAATATGAGCATTCCCAACCTGCCCCTTTGAAATCTTCCACCGATGCCATAATATGCATATTCCAAAAGTTTTCCCAGAAGCAAGGCAGCCATGGATGCTGTTATGAGACACTGAATTTTTCTGCGGCGGCTGTTCTTCCAACAGAACATACCCAGCATCAGAGGATACACCACAAAAAGAATACCTAAAATTCTGCCTGCACCCGCTGCCACCGGCAGCAGAAAAACACCGCAAAATCCCAAGCTCCCCACCATGGCACTAAGCCAGATGCGGAATGTTTTCACTTGCATTTTCAAAAAAGTTCTTGTGATGAAAAGTATCAGACTGTTAAACACAAAATTTGTCAGAAAAAGTTTATCCAGATAGATTTCATATTGCACATGCCACCTCCTTGTTGTAGTAAAATAAACCTTCAGGCTTATATGAAAACTTCCCTGAACCACTATCAAAGATTATACTGAAATTCTGCTGTGGAATTTGTCAAATTAATGGGCGATTTTTACAATATTTATATACAAAAACACCCTTCAAAAAACATATTTCACGTTTTTTAAAGGGTGTTTTACAAAATTCTATTTTTTTTAATACAATTATCAATTCAGGTTTTTACTATTTCTTATTCCTTAATAAGAATGTGGGAATCTCAATGTTCTTCTCCTCCACTCTGCTTTCCAATACAGGAGATTTTTGTGCAGTGGTTCTGCTTACCGGAGAAACCGACTGTTTTGGAGCGGAAACCGCACCGATATCGACCGGTGTTCTCACAGGCTCAACTTTTCCTGCCATTCCCATACCTGTTGTGGGCTGCTTATACTGAGGCATAGTTGTGGGAGTCGCTTTATGCTTTGGTGCTTCCTCAATGCCTGTGGCAATAATTGTAATACTTGCCTCATCTGTCTTGGTATCATCATAGGATGCACCGAAAATAATATTTGTCTCCTCACCGGTTAAATCCTGCACATATGTAACTGCCTCATTGGCATCCATCAGGGAAATATCACCGGATACATTAATAATCACATCCGTTGCACCCTGAATTGTAGTCTCTAACAATGGACTGGCAACTGCAATCTTCACAGCCTCCAATGCCTTGTCATCGCCCTTAGCCTGTCCAATTCCAATATGAGCGATACCTTTATCTTTCATAACTGTCTGCACATCTGCAAAGTCTAAGTTAATTAAAGTTGCATTGTTAATCAAATCGGTAATTCCCTGTACTGCCTGCTGTAATACTTCATCTGCCTTGCGAAGTGCATCCGGCATGGTGGTACGTCTGTCCACAATTTCCAATAATTTGTCATTTGGAATTACGATCAAAGTATCCACATTTTCTTTTAATTTTTCAATACCGCTGACTGCATTATTCATTCTAGTCTTAGCTTCAAATTTAAAAGGCTTTGTCACTACACCAACGGTTAAAATTCCCATATCCTTAGCAATCTTTGCCACCACTGGAGCTGCACCTGTTCCGGTTCCTCCGCCCATACCACAAGTTACAAATACCATGTCAGAACCAGTGATTGCCTGACGTATCTCTTCCACATTTTCTTCGGCTGCCTTCTCACCGATTTCCGGTTTGGCACCTGCACCTAAGCCCTTGGTGAGTTTTTCACCAATCTGCAGTGGTGTGGGTGCTTTGCACAACTGTAATGCTTGCTTATCTGTATTAATTCCAATAAATTCAACGCCGCTGATTCTCTCATCTATCATGCGGTTCACTGCATTATTGCCTGCACCGCCTACTCCGATTACGATAATTTTGGCTGTTGTTTCTGTCTCATTTGATATAATTTCAAGTTGCAAGGTACTTCCTCCTTCTGTCCCTCATGAATAAACCATCTATTTTTCATTTTTATTTATCAAAATCCAAAACTTACGGAAGTCCATGCTCCCATACGTTATATAATATAGTTTTTTTGCAAATTAATCAATAGGATTTTTCATTTTTTTGTATTTTTCTTTTATTCTTCCTTCTTAAATGTAATATTTTTCATATCTTCATCATAATTTTCCAAATGAAGTGTGCCCTTCATCCCCTCCAAACCCGGCAAAAGCTGTTTCAATTTCACAATTTTCTCATCATTCTCAATATCTTTTCCCAAAAGTACATTGGCATCTTCAAAGCTCAGGGTTACGGAAAGTTCTTTGGAAAAATTAATGCTGTCTGGTGGAATTTCATACTTTGCCAACAATTTTGTAAGATTTAAAATCTTCTTAAAGACATCCTCCTTTTCCACGGGAAGGGGCTCGTACAGCTTCACATTGTCAAAGGAAATCCCCTTGATTCTGGGAACTCCTTCAATCTCCTCTTGAGAGCTTTCCACCACAACTCCTTCTTTGTCAAAGTAGAGGTTATAGCCTAAATGACGCACATAGCCGATAATATCTTTTTCATAAACCTTTATTTTCACCTTGCTGCGGCTTAAAATACTGACCTCAATATCATCAATAAAAGGAATATCCTTGATTTTGTCATTTTTTACCCGCCAGTAAAAGTAAAAGGTATTGTAATCATAGCGGTGAGTCATTACCAGCTCTTTGATTTCTTCCTCTGTATAATGTTCATTTCCCTCCACAGATATTTCTTTAATGGTGCAGAGAGAAAATACCATGACTATCCCAGCCATCAGCACTGCCAGTATTACAGCCCCAATGAAAACTTTTTTGCTTCTCTGCTTTTCCTCCATAGGTGCCTCCTGACATTACACATTATCCAGTTTGATTTTTCTGGAAACACTGAGCACCAGACCCATCTCAAACATCAAAAACATAATGGAACTTCCTCCATAGCTGATAAAGGGCAGAGAAATACCTGTATTGGGCATGGAATTGGTGACTACTGCAATATTCAAAATTACCTGTATGGAAATATGTGCCATGACACCCACCACCAAAAGGGCGCCATAGAGATCTGGTGCATTATTGGCAATAATCATAAATCTCCATATCATCATCAAAAACAACAATATCACTGCTGCTGCTCCAAATAAGCCCAATTCTTCACATATAATGGAAAAAATAAAATCGTTCTGAGCCTCCGGCAAAAAACCCAGCTTCTGCATACTTCCTCCCAATCCCTTTCCTAAAATACCACCGGAACCTATGGCATACAGTGCCTGTAAGGTCTGAAACCCCTTGGTATCAGGATATGCTTCCGGATCCAGCCATGCCAGAATTCTGGCAAAACGGAAACTGCTGTCCTCCGGAATAATACCGGAAGTCAACGCATAGATCAGCAAAATTACCGCCACCACTGCCAAAGCCGCCAATAGCAGATAGTACTTGTATCCCGGTGTGGATACATAGAGCATCAAAAACCAGATTCCCGCAATAATAATGGCAGAGCTCATGTTTCTGGTGATAATCAACACCATGCCTGCCGAGGGTACCATCATAAGAAACAGCAAAATCACCGCCTTGGGATCTCTGACTTTTTTTCCCAGCTTACATATCATAAAGGAAAAAAATAGAATTGCTCCCAGCTTTGTCACCTCTGCCGGCTGTAAGGAAAAGCCCGGCAAAAATGTCTTTATCCATCGTCTTGCACCATTTGCCTCGATACCTAAAGGAGTCAATACCAATGGAATCAGCAGCAGCGAACCTAAATATGCCCATGGGGAAAGTTTAAACCATATCCGGTAATCAATCCGGGATATGATAAACATCAGCACCAGACCTCCGCCGCCGGCTATCATTTCCTTCTTTGTATAATAATATGCATTGCCAAATTCTGTCTGTGCCTCATAGGAGCTGGCACTGTAAATCATCACAACTCCAAAACACACCAGAAAAATTATAATAAAAAGCAGACTGTAATCAAAATAGGATTCCTGACTTTTTTTCCTTGCTCTGCTTCTTACCCTCTGTTCCATTTTATCACTTCCTTATTTGTTTCTGCATTGTGTTCTAGTATAATGCTTTTTGGTGAATTATTCAACTGATTCCAGCCATAAAATAACCCGATTTTTCTGTTTTACCTGCTCACCCGCCAAAGGAAACTGCTCTTTTACCCGATTGCCTTCTCCCTGCAGTTCCACCTCCATGCCGGCTTCCTTCAATTTAGAAAGCGCCTCCTCCTTTTCCATTCCAAGATAGTTGGGCATATCAAACTCTCCAATGTCATACGTCTTCTGTTCTTCTTCACTGTACTCCGGTTCCAGACCCAAGTAGGGCAGTATATTGGAAAATAGCTCCTTGACCACTGGAGCCGCTATGGTTCCGCCATAATAAATGCCCTGGGGATTGTGAATCACCACCATGGCTAAGATCTGCGGTTCATTGGCTGGTGCAAAGCCAATAAAGGATGCAATATATTTACCGCTTCCTCTGGGAAGCGTTTGGGAAGTAGCTGTTTTACCACCGATATGATATCCAGGGATATATGCCTTATTGCCTCCCCCCTCTGCCACCACCTGCTCCAGACCATAACGCATTTTTTCTACGGTTTCCTCACTGACCACACCTTTTGTTTCTTTGTAAGTAAATCTCTTCACCACATTCCCCTCCGAATCCTCTATTTGAACTCCGAAGTGGGGAGTGATTCGGGTTCCTCCGTTGATAATGGTGCTGACGGTGGTGGCTAACTGTATGGGGGTAATCTGAAAGGACTGACCGAATGACATGGTCGCCAGTTCCACAGGACCCACATTTTCCTTCTTGTGCATAATGGTGGCGGCCTCTCCTGGCAAATCAATGCCGGTTTTGGATAACAATCCAAACTGTTCCATATATTTATAGAAGTTATCCACACCAACTCTGGCACCCACATCAATAAATACTGGATTGCAGGAGTTCATAAGCCCTTGCAAAAAGCTCTCACTTCCATGACCAGAGGTTTTGTGGCAGCGGATTCTTCTATCCTCCACAGTCCGAAAACCCGGGCATGAAAAGGCATCCTGAAAGGTTACCACACCACTTTCAAAGCCTGCAGTGGCGGTAAATATTTTAAAGGTAGAGCCGGGCTCGTAGGTGTCATTGATACACATATTACGCCACATCTGATTCAGTCTGTTCTGCTTTTCTTCACTGGTTAGTTCTCCATTGGTTTCCTCCAACAGAGTATAGGGATCATTCAGATGAAACTCTGGCACATTCACCATGGCAAGAATTTCTCCGTTTTGAGGCCGCATAACGATAACCTCCACACTGGTGGCTCCTTTTTTCTCGCAGACCTTTTCCGCCACTTGGGCAGCATACTGCTGAATATTTTTATCCAAACTCACCCTTAAATTATTGCCGGGAATGGCCTCTTTTCTCCGTTCTCCTGCGTAAGCCAGCTCCACGCCTTTGGCATCTGTAAGGGTCAAAATAATTCCATTCTGTCCTTGAAGATATTCTTCATATTTTACCTCCAAACCGATGATACCCTGATTGTCACTGCCGGTAAAACCCAACACTTTAGAAGCAAAGGTATCGTAGGGATAATATCTCTTGTAATCTTCATCGACTTTTACTCCCGCCAATTTGTAGTTTCGGATTTTGTCACCGATTTCTTTTTCCACATTGGTTTTAATCTTTTCCCTGGAAGACACCTTATTGACCTTTTGGGTCAAAGTCTCTATATCCATACCCAATTCTTTATGGAGTACCTCTATGACTTTTTGAGCATCTTCTATCTGGCTATGTATTACGGAAATTGTACATACGGTCTTGTTGTCAGCTAGTACCTGGCCGTTTGTGTCTATAATCTTTCCCCGGGCAGCCTTAATGGAACGCTCCCGCTCATGTAAATCTGTTGCCAGTTCTTTGTAATGGTCTGCCCGATATATCATCAGATAACCAAGTCTTATGGTCAGCAAAGTAATAATCATGGTACATCCCCAGAAGAATATCACAATTTTTTTTCGTTGAAATGTCTTACTTTTCTGCATGGCATCACACATTTATGCTTTCTATTATCCTATGCTGTGACTTTTGATTTTATACTTACTGACCGCCTTCCGTCTGCGGTTCCTCACCGGGCTGTGGTGTTGGGCTTGTCTGTGAACCCCAAGTATTGTTCTGACCCTCATCTCCGTTGGATATAGGGCTGAAATTTGGATCTAAGTTATCACCGGTTTCCGGATCATAGAATTCATCAATCGGTGCCTGCGGCTCTAAAAGATCTTCCGGATTGCCTGTAACAGTGGGGGCAACTGTTCCCTGAGGATTATTGTTTTCCCCTGTTTCATTTGGATTTTCACCACCGGTGCCCTCTTCTCCATTACCGTTTCCTTCATTTTCATTTCCTGCTTCCGTACCCTGTGGATTTTCTCCGTTGTTATTTTCGTTATTTGTCTGATTCATCTCTGCCAATTCTTCCGCCGTATATTCCTGATCTTGAAAGATATTCATATAAGGCAAAACTTCTGTCATAATATTTTTTGCCAATTCCATAGCATATCTTGATGAGGACTGCTTTTCCACATTGGGACGATCCACCACTACATAAACCAAAACTTCCGGCTTTTCTGCCGGTGCATATCCAATAAAGGATACAAGATAATTTGTCTTATCACGTCCCACTCGTTCTGCTGTACCGGTTTTACCGCCCATGGAATAACCCGGTACTTTTGCTGCCCTACCGGTACCGTTTTGTACTGTTTCATAGAGATAGCTTCGAATTTTGTCACTGGTGGAAGCAGAGATCGTTTGCCGAATCAGCTTACTGTCCATGGTCTCAACCGTTCCTCCATTGGCACTGTTGATCTTCTTCACCACATGAGGCTGATAATAATATCCTCCATTAATCAGTGACGATACACCAGCAACCATCTGAACCATATTTACATTAAAGTTCTGTCCAAAGGAATTCGTTGCAAGATCCGCGGGACCCATGTTATCTTCCGTATATATCAACCCGCTTTCTTCTCCCGGCAAGTCAATTCCTGTCTTGGCACCGATATTAAAAATACTCTGATATTTACAAAACTCAGCAATTCCAATTTTGGATGCCATCTGCATCAGGGCATCGTTACAGGAATTAGAAATGGCCTGAGCAATGTTCTCACTATCATGACCGCTTCTATTGACACAGTGAATGGTATGACCGCCAATTTCCTGAAATCCATCACAATAATAGCTTTCTTCACCCGTCATTTTACCAGATTCAATTCCTGCTGCCACGGTATAAGGTTTCGCCGTAGAACCCGGCTCATAATTTTCTGAAATACAAAAATTTTTCCACCGCTGATTCATGGCCTCCACTGTGGCCTCATCATTCAATCCCTCTAATCCGTCAATATTTTTCGGATCATTGAGATCAAATTCCGGAAAAGATGCCATGGCAAGGATTTCTCCGTTATTTGGATTTGAAATAATCACAGCAATATTTTCTGCACCGTTTCCTTGGCGAAAGCCATTTTTGTATTTTTCATTAAATGCCTGTATCTGCTTTTCCGCTGTCTGCTGAATATTCACATCAATGGTTGACACAATGGTATTGCCGTTTACCGGCTCCTTTACGGTACGTTCTAACTCAGAATCAGAATTTAAATATCCGTATTCTCTGCCATTGGTTCCTGTTAAGTAGCTGTTATAATATTCTTCAATGCCAAACATCCCTTGTGTACCGGTTCCCAGAGTAAATCCAATCAAATCACTTGCCAAAGTTCCATAGCTGTACTTTCTGGTGTATTCTTTCTCAAACCAAACTCCCTTAATATAGGGATTTACCTTCTTGCCCTTCACTTCTTCCTCTGTCAAATCCTGAAATGACAGCATTTGCTCATAAGGAACACGCTTCATCAGCACATAATATTGAGAAGTGGGATTGTTGGCAACTAACTGACGAATTTCTCCTTCGTCTGCATCAAAGCATTGTACCAATGCCTGAATGGTAGGCTCTACGCATTGTCCCTTGGCAGAGGTAGTCATCACCTTGCAGTCTAAAATAACATTGTACACCTCTTCACTGGTAGCTAATACAGTTCCCTTACGATCTACAATATCTCCCCGCCTCGCCACAATGGTGCGGCTGTTATAATTCTGATGTGCCAGCACCTGCTTACTGTATCGTTCTCCATCGTTTTTATATATAAATACGAGTCTTCCCACTAACACAAATAAAGCCAGCATGATAATTATAAATAACACTGCCAGCTTTTTCTGCATTTTTCTTGTGAATTTCAGCCCGCTTTTTTTCGCTTCTTTCTTCATCTAAACACCTTACTATCTCACAAGACTATCACATAACTGTGCGGTAGATGCACAGTTATGTACCAAGTAGTCACCACTATTCATTGGTCACACTTTCATATTGTCTAAAAAATTCTGCATCCTTGTCCTCATAGAGAATCACCTGCTCCTTGCTGGCATATACCATCCCCAGCTCTTCCATGGCAATTCTCTTGATTTCCTCCAAGTCAATGGAATTGTTTACACGGCTTAACTCCGCATCATTCTCGATTTTTAAATCAGATAGTTCTGTTTCCATGGTCGAAATATTTTCGATGCGTGAGGTAATCTGGGAGCGCAGTTGTATGTACTGAAAACATATCATAAAAGTTACAACAGAAGCCACCGATAAAAACAACACATAGCCGGGATTCATATGGCTTGCTTTCTCTCTGTTTTTGCGAATGGTATTTCTTGGCACTCTTCTGGTGTCATGCTCCAAAGGCAGCTCTGGCAGCAACTCTAATTGTCTTGCAGTATTTCCCTCCACATAATAATTTCTCTGACCATAATAATTTTTTCTTTTTCTGCTCTCCATCTCAATCACCCCTCTTCCTCACTGCCCCGCTCAAATACACGAAGTTTCGCACTCTTGGAGCGTGAATTCTGCTCTAATTCTTCTTCACTGGGCAGTATAGGTTTTCTAGTTATTATTTTTCCCTTACTTTTTTTTCCACACACGCATACGGGAAATTCCCGAGGGCAGGTGCATGGATTTTCATTTTTTCTAAAATTTGATTTTACAATCCTATCCTCAAGGGAATGGAATGTAATAATACTTATACGACCTCCTGCATTCAGTAAGTCGATCATTTCATCTAAAGTATGTTCTAAAACCTCCAGTTCCTTGTTCAGCTCAATGCGAATTGCCTGAAAGGTCCGCTTTGCCGGATGTCCGCCTGTCATGCGCACCTTTGCCGGAATGGAGTGTTTTATAATCTCTGTCAGTTCATTGGTGGTCTCGATGGGCTTTTGTGCCCTTGCCTGAACAATATGTTTGGCAATGTTCTTGGCAAATCGATCTTCTCCGTAATCTCGTATGATACGAAACAGTTCCATTTCTCCATAGTCATTGACAATATCCCGTGCCGTTAAGGTTTGACGCCTGTCCATACGCATATCAAGAGGTGCATCCACCCGATAAGTAAATCCTCTCTCAGCCGTATCCAACTGATAAGAGGATACACCAAGATCTAAAAGGATGCCGTCTACCCTATCAATTCCCAGATCCTGCAGACACTGCTTCATATTACAGTAATTGCTTCTGACAATGGTTACTTTATCTTTATGTGCCTGTAAGCATCTGCCTGCCGCCTCTATGGCAGCATCATCCTGATCAATTCCTATCAGTTGTCCCTTTTCTGACAGCTGTTCACATATTCTGAAAGAATGACCGCCGCCGCCCAAGGTTCCGTCCACATAGATTCCATCTGGTTTGATACGCAGGGAGAACACTGTTTCTTCCAAAAGCACTGAGGTATGCTGAAATTCCATTTTCTCTCACCTTGTCCTTTCTTAAAGTCAACGCCGATATATTCTGCTGCTATGCTGTTTATCCCATGAAAGTCAAAGGATATTCGCAATCCGCTTCGCTGCTTGCTCATAACCTCATTGCCGCCCTGCGGCATTTCAGCTGGAGGTTAAATGCTAATGCCTAATTCTGCCATGCTCTCAGCAATATCTTCCACATCATCATAGGTACAGTCTTCTACCCACTTATCCTTACTCCAGATTTCCACTCTGCTGGCAACGCCTACAAATACCACATCTTTTTCCAGTACTGCAAATTCACGCAGTACCGCAGGAATCAGAATTCTTCCCTGCTTGTCCACCTCGCAGGTGCTGGCACCTGCCATAAAAAAACGTGTCATTTTTCTGGCATTCTTGTTGGTAAAGGGCAGGGCACGCAGTTTTTCTTCAAAAGCTGCCCATTCTTGGTTGGTATAAACACACAAACAACCGTCCAATCCCTTCGTGATGACGAAAATGTCTCCTAACTCTTCACGAAATTTGGCCGGTACGATTAATCTGCCTTTGGCATCAATTGTGTGGTTATACTCTCCCATGAACATCTTCTTCACCACTTCCTACCACTGGGATACCATTCTCATCCACTTTTCACCACTTATATGTTATTTTATATGAATATCGAAGAAATTTCAACCCCATTTCGAAAAGTTTTCCACATTGTGATCAATAAAAAAGGACATTTACTGCCTTTTTTCCCCGTAAATGTCCATAATTCCACTTTTTTTGTGGATAACTATTTATTTTTTTTTGAATTTCCAGAAAGTTTTCCACATCGTAAAGCCACAAACAGGAAAATTCCTAAAACCACTAGAATAACCGCTAAAATCTGGGAAACCGGAAGTCCCACCACTGGCAATAAAAGCTGGTCGGTACGCAACCCTTCAATCCATGTCCTCCCCACTCCATATCCGATAAAATACAGAGCAAGCAGTTCGCCGGAATGCTTTTGGTATCTGCGGAAAAAGAGAATCATCAGCAGCACCATAAAATTCCACATGGATTCGTATAGAAAAGTGGGATGCGCCTGAATATAATCAATGCCTTCCATAATATGTTCTGCCATCAAAGGAGTAATTTCCCGCTGACGCACCATGTTGATGGGCAGGCGCATGGCAAAAAGTCCATCTGTATATTCCCCAAAGGCCTCCCGATTGGTAAAATTGCCAAACCGTCCCATAACCTGTCCAATTAATAAGCCCGGTACTATGGTATCCAGCATCTGGAAAAAATTTTTCTTTTTTACTTTAGAATACACATATATGGTAATGATTCCGGCAATGACACCGCCATAAATAGCAAGTCCGCCGTTTCGAATCTGAAATACACTGATGGGATTGTCCTTATAAAAATCCCAAGCAAACACCACATAATAAATTCTTGCTCCCAAAATGGAAAACACCATGAGCCAGCCAAATAAGTCCCAATAATCATCCGGGTTTTGTCCTGTCCGCTTTGCCTCTCTCTGAGCATACAATAGTGCAAAGAAAAAACCACAGCCGATGATAATTCCATACAATGCAATGGAAATCCCAAAAACCTGAAAAGTTTTTGGGACATAATCAAGATAAATTCCTAAATTGGGAAAACTGATACTATAATCATTCATACTCTATTTCCTTATACATTAAATCGGAAGAGAATCACATCTCCGTCTTTTACTATATATTCCTTGCCTTCCAAACGCACTAAGCCCTTTTCCTTGGCTGCCGCATATGTTTTACAATTCAGCAAATCCTGATAATTCACCACTTCTGCCCGAATGAAACCTCGTTCAAAATCCGTATGGATCTTGCCGGCAGCCTGAGGTGCCTTGGTGCCTTTCCTAATTGTCCATGCTCTGGTTTCGTCTTCACCAGAGGTTAAGTAACTGATCAGTCCCAACAGATGGTAACTTGCCTTTATTAGTTTTTCCAAACCAGACTCTTCTAAACCTAAGTCCTCTAAAAATTCCTGTTTTTCGTCCTCGTCCAATTCTGCAATCTCCTGCTCAATCTGGGCACAGATAACGAATACCTCGCTGTCGTTTTCTTTTGCAAAGTCTCTTACTTCTTGTACATAAGTATTGGAAGCCGCATCCTCTGCCAAATCCTCCTCCGATACATTGGCCGCAAAGATAACCGGCTTATAAGTCAGCAGATTATAGGAAAGCAACAGTGCTTCCTCCTCCTCATCTGACGGCTCAAATCCTTTTGCCAGCTTGTTCTCTTCCAGATGTGCTTTCAAACGTTCAATCAACGCCACTTCTTTGGCAAGTGCTTTGTCATTTCTGGAACCTTTCACTGCTTTGGCATATCTTCTTTCCAAAATCTCAATATCTGAAAAGATAAGTTCTAAATTAATAGTCTCAATATCCCGCATTGGATTCACACTGCCATCCACATGTACCACATTGGTATCTTCAAAACAGCGCACCACATGTACCACCGCATCCACCTCACGGATGTTGGATAAGAACTGGTTGCCCAGACCTTCTCCTTTGGAGGCACCTTTTACCAGCCCTGCTATGTCTACAAATTCAATTACGGCAGGGGTTACTTTCTTGGAATGATACAAATCTCCCAACTGCTTTAATCTTTCATCCGGTACCGTAACTATTCCCACATTGGGATCAATGGTACAGAAGGGGTAATTGGCAGACTCTGCTCCTGCCTTTGTC
The DNA here is from genome assembly GCA_947174015.1 of uncultured Lachnospiraceae bacterium. Taxonomy (GTDB): domain Bacteria; phylum Bacillota; class Clostridia; order Lachnospirales; family Lachnospiraceae; genus RUG11237. The sequence goes on from CAMWHJ010000064.1 coordinate 15,839, forward strand.
AATGAATTAAATAATGTACTTTTTCCTACATTTGGTAAGCCTACGATTCCTAATTTCATATCTGATTATACCTATCCGAAAATCCTTTACCTTCAAAGGTTTTCGCCTTTCTCTATATTTTTATTACACAAATTACTACACAATTTTTAGGGCACTTTCGATTCTTTCTACCTCTTTGAATTTCTCATCCTTGGTCACATGAACGTAACGATCCATTGTGATCCCTACATTGGAATGACCTAAAATTATCTGTAAAGTTTTAGAGCACATCCCACCTTCAATACATCTGCTTGCCATTGTGTGTCTTAAAACGTGCATTGAAAAACGTCTTATACCAGCTTTGTCACATGCAATCGCTTCTATTAACTCCTTTCTGTTAGTTCCTAACAAAAAGAGTTTGATACAAGCTAACATTATAGCATATCATCTATCATTTTGGAATATTCAAATTGAATTTTTAGCTTAAATCTCTAAACTGTATTTATCATAAATCCCACAGTGCTTATGTAGATCATAAGGAACGAGCAGCTAAATGGGAGAAAACCTACCAAAACAGGAAACTTTGCATGAAAGATTGAAAAATTATCAAAGAAATATGGAAAATCAACCAATGAAGCAAATACTACAAAGAAAAGAAAAAGGGGCGAGATAATCGCCTTTGCATTAAATTGGAGTATGAATAGAAAATTTTCATTTATACACTTTTTCTAAAATAAGTACTTGAAAAAAACCATCTTTCTTTTTTTCTTTTATTTCTAAACCATATGGTTTGAAAATCTGTATAATTTCTTGCTCCGTACAAAATCTTCCAATCAAATTAGTCCGCTTTATAATTATGTTAATTAGTTTCCGAATCAAAGCAGGGAAGCATGGATCTGCAAGGTAAAGTTTACTGCCTGTTTTTAAAATACGGCTTGCCTCTCCTGCAAATGCTTTTTGGTCATAAAAATGATGAAAAGTCATACAAGCTATGAGACTGTCAAACATTTCTCCCTCAAAAGGGGTTTTGCTGCAATCGCCATGCTGTATATTCATTTGTGGACATTTTATCTTTGCCTGTTCTATCATTTTCTCTTCAATATCAATACCATACCCTTCAATATTGTATAGATTATTGAGTCTATATAAAATTGTACCGGTTCCGCACCCCATATCCAGTATTTTATCGCCGGAATTTAATTCAACTGATTCCATAACTAATTGATACACTTTTTGAGATATTTTACCTTCAAATTCGTCATCATATTTTGCGGCTCTTTTATCAAATTTCACATCTTTTCTTGCTGTTTTAACCATCATATCATTCCTCCGAATATCATCTGCTTTTATTCCACTTTATCAAAAATTGATGTTTTAAAGAACTACACATTTTCAAAAAGTGTACAAAAATAGCTTTAGGATATCGAAAGCCACTACAAGGCAGGAACAATGGAACTTATCATTGTTTGAATCATTTGAAATAATTTCTCGTCATTTACCTCAGTCTTATTCTGCATCCAATAACGGTAACAGTCAATAGCTGATGATGCTATCAATTACATTTCAATATCGGATTTTAATTCATCAATGTTTGTGTAATAAGAATAGAATGTCGTTCGTGCAATAGGAATTTGTATGCACAATTCCTTAATGGTAATACTGTTATAATCCATTTTAGAATATAGTTTTATAAAAGTTTTTTGAATTGATTCTTTCGTATTCAAAATAATCCTCCGATACAATTTTTTTATATAAGTTTTTTCTGTCTGCTGTTAATGGCTGATTATATGGTTACACCACCGAGGAAAAGTTTGCAGACAGTCCTGGTCTGAAACATTGAACCGACATCCAGAACCTCAAAATAGCAGCCGCAAATTACAGCGAAGCAGGCTCCATTGCCGAACTTGCAAAGCAGATTTCCAGCAAGTCTGAACTTGCAAAAACCACACGAAAAAGCCTTGTCCACATCTTTTTGGAAATTTTCTTCAAGTGTATTTACCGACCACGAAACACAAGCATTCAGGAATGTTTTTATCAGAGCCAGATCACGCAGGATCAGATCCAATTTTGTGGCAATGCTCAATTTTGTGGCAATGCCTCTCAACTGCTCCAGAAGTGCTTTTGTGCATTCAAACTGTTCTTTCTGCGGATTGTAAAGATCGGTAATCGAACCGATAAATAACTCTTTCCCTGCGTATTTTTCAGGATTTTTAATTTCCTTCCAGTGCTTTATGTCAAGAAATTCCCCCACGGTTCGGAGTGGCTTGTAAAATGCTTCATAAAAGAAGCATAGCAGTATTTGCACTCATGGGTGCAGAAAATTTCCCCTAATTTTCATCTTTTCATTAAAAAATATTTTTGGGATTTTCCTTAATCAGTGGGAAGACATTACAAAAATCCTCCATACAATTATTCAATTCATACCTTTTAACGATTACTGCTATCATTTTTTGTAATGCCGTTTGCTATGATATAAATCTATAATTTAAAATACTCAATGCTTTTTACCAGTTCAT
>CAMWHJ010000065.1 GCA_947174015.1 uncultured Lachnospiraceae bacterium
TGAAAACATGGATATTTACACATGGTATAGCAACGATTGTTTCTACGAACCGGGCGGACATTGCACCCGAAGAAATAAGGCAGTTGCTTATAGAAGCATGTGCCAGTTTTAAATTATATCACAATGAAAACAAGGGAGGTTCGGCAAATGAAACATAAGAATATATGCTATGATAACCGCTATAAATATAAACTGAATATGCTTGAACCGGGACTTATTATGATGAAAATCATTGGAGCATTATTTATATTTGGTATTGTATTTTGGGTGGCAAAGCAGCACTGGCTATCTATAATTTTTTTGTTTTTGTCAGGAGCTGTATTTGCTGCTTTGTTAATCTTAGTAGCCGTTGAAGCACATCAGGATAATGTGTTGAATGATATTGCCATGCGAGAAAATAATGAATTGGAGAAAAAATATGAAACCAGATAGAAATTATGTGTATACAGAACGTGCACACTTTATGTGCCCTAATATGCACTTTGGAATTATGGCAAAAATAGAAAGCAATTATGATGAAGGACAGCTAAGACAAAGCATAGACACTCTTCAAAAAGCGCACCCGTTTCTGCAAAGTTTAATTGCAGAGGAAACGGACACTGGTAGATTTTATTATCAAATACAAGATCATTTGAATATTCCTGTAATGGTAAAAGAAGAAGTTGCTTTGTGGCAACAGGATTATGAAGAAATATCTGTCCGCGGGTGGAATGTCAAGAAAGAATGTCTGCTAAAAGTAGTGGTTTATCCAAGGGAAAATGAATTTCAAATACTTTTTATTGCCCACCATCTTTTATGTGACGGCAGAGGGCTTTTACAACTGGCAGAGGAATTTGCAGAGCATTATGCTAACGGAGTAATACCGCAATTTGCCCAGGAACGTTTAATTCAAGGCTTAAACGATCTTCCCCCAAACAGCGATTTACCTCTTATCAGTAAATTGATAATAGGCGACATAAATAGAAAGTGGAAAAAAGAAGGGCAGCAAGTTATGTATGAGGAATATAGCACATTTGAAAGAGCCTATATTCAAAAACACAATGTGAAACGGGAAATTTTCACCGTTTGCAATCAGGAGTTAGAAAAAATACTAACTTTATGCAAACAACATAGTGTTACTGTAAACGACTGGCTGATTGCAAAGATGATGTTGGAAGAGAATACAAATAAGGTGGTTATTGCAGCCGATATTCGTAATCAGGCAAAATGTTACAAACAAGGGGCAATGGGAAATTATTCTACTGCTTTTAGCGTTTCCGTGAAAAAGAACGAGGAAAATGTTATTACTCTTGCAAAGCGCATAGCGTCACAAGTCATAAACATATGCCAACACCCACAGAAAGAAATGCTTGTGCTTGCCTGTTATATACATATGCTGCCAGAGCTGATTGACGCTGTTGCAATATCTACATTAGGAGATTTTGGAAGTAAAGCAGGAACATTTGCAGGAAGAAATATGTTTGGATATGGTTTACAAAACGGTTATAGCATTACCAATTTAGGGAAAATTCAAAGTAATATAATTGCAGAAGCTGTTTTTATACCACCTACTTCACCTGCCAACAAAAAAACATGGGGTGTTCTAACGATAAATAACCATATGAAAGTATGCACATCAAATTTAATTGCATAGAGGTAATATTCTAATGCAGGAAATTAATTGGATACGTTGCCCTGTTTGCGGAAATAAAACAAGGTTACAAATACGGTCAGATACAGAACTGATTATCTCACGGCAGTATATGGGAGTTCTCAAAGAAAAGCTGGGATTGCAATAATGATTTTAGACTTCCAATGGTTTTACTTTTCCAATTGGAAAATGGTGGCAGGCTGGAGTTTTGTATTATTTTGGTATTTGCGGATACCATACTGTTCTCTTTTTGCAATGGTAAAAAACAGGCGGATACCATGAATGAAAAGTTGAGGGAACGGCAAGGTTAATCCCCATTACTGTTACCCATCAGTAACTAATCCCACTTCCCTTACTTGTATTTAACGACAAATTGTGATATAAATAATATGTAACTGTTCAGATCAATTTATTCATTTTGGCGAAGCCAAACACCGAGGAAACACGCAGTGTTTTCGAGGTTGGTTCTGAACAGTTACAATAATATTTATACTTTAATAATTGGGAGGATGACAGCATGGCTTGGTATGATGAAGCAATATTTTATCACATCTATCCTTTGGGACTTACCGGTGCACCAAAGGAAAATTCTTATGGGAAAGTGGAACATCGCTTAAACACCCTTATCCCTTGGATTTCACACATTAAGGAAATTGGCTGTAATGCCATTTACATTGGACCACTTTTTGAATCTGTGGGACATGGTTATGAGACAACAGACTACAAAAAACTGGATTCCCGTTTGGGTGATAATAAAGATTTAACCAACTTTGTATCAGAATGTCACAAAGCAGGCATCAAGGTTATTTTGGATGGAGTCTTTAACCACACAGGAAGAGATTTCTTTGCCTTTAAAGATATTCAGGAAAAACGGGAGCATTCTCCTTACAGGGATTGGTACTGTAATGTGAACTTTGGCGGCAACAATGAATACAATGACAGTTTCAGCTATGAAAACTGGGGCGGTTACAACTTGTTAGTAAAATTAAACCAGCGAAATCCCGCCGTCCGGGACTACATATGTGATGTGATTCGTTTCTGGGTCAGCGAGTTTGATATTGATGGTATCCGTCTGGATGCTGCAGATGTATTGGACTTTGAATATATGAGCGCACTGCGTGGTGTGGCAAATAAAGTAAAGCCTGATTTCTGGCTTATGGGTGAAGTAATCCATGGAGATTACAGCCGCTGGGTCAATGAAGGCACGCTTCACTCCGTGACCAATTACCAGCTTCACAAGGCTTTATATTCCGGTCACAACGATCACAACTTTTTTGAAATTGCCCATACGGTAAAACGTCTCTACGAGATGGGCGGCAGCAGGCCCGACGGCTTAAAACTATATAATTTTGTGGACAATCATGATGTGGAACGTATCTATACCAAACTGAATAATAAAGCTCACTTTACTCCGGTTCATATCCTTTTGTATACTTTACCGGGCGTGCCATCCCTTTATTATGGTTCCGAGTTTGGTATTGAGGGCAGGAAAGATAAATACTCTGATGATTCCCTGCGTCCTGCCTTGCATTTGGAAGATTTTAAAGATGCCGTAAAGAACAATTCTTTTACCAGACTGATTGCCGGCTTAGGACATGCCAGACAAAATTCCAAGGCACTTTCCTATGGTGATTATCGGGAACTAATGCTCACCAATCGCCAATATGCTTTTTCCAGAAATACTGCGGATGACTGTGCTATTGTTACAGTAAATAATGATGATAATCCATTTACCTTTACTGTAAATGCAGGAAGCTTTACTTCCTTTGTGGGTGCCTTGAGCGGTGAAAAGATAACTGCCAACAACGGTAATATAACCGTAAATATCGCTGCCAACTCTGGTGAAATCTGGGTTCCGGACACTGCATCGGTGAAACCTATGGATATTAAGGCAGAAGTAAAGGTGGAGGATGCTGTGGCAGATACGAAAAACACCATTGCAGAGGAAAAAATCAAAGATACTACTGCGAAAGCTGTGATACAGCCCCAGGCAGAGACATCCCACACGAAAACTTCTGCCAGCCAAAAAGAGGCAAAGGCTTCTGCCCATAGTGCTGATTATGAACGTGGTATCATTGCAGGTCTCCAGGAAGCGATTATTGCCCGGATGGAAAAAAATGGCTGTGTCACCGACCAGATGCGTCAGGATGTATACAAGAATGAGCATCATGATTCATTGATTAATTGGATTAAAAGTTTCTAAACATACGGCTCATGCAAAAAACCGCTATTTCTTCAAAAATAGCGGTTTTCTTATTGCATTTACATTACGAATATATTGTACCCATCGGTATGCTAAAGCGATTCTGAACCTTAATTCTTTTTCTGACCAATGAGTTTACCTATTTTCCCACATAGAAATAAATACCCCACACTGAAACATTGTGGGGTATTCACATGAAAATTATTTTTATTCATAGCTGTATTCTAACAGCTCAAACCAATAAAATTAGTTGTTAATTAACTTATCCTCGCCATTCCAGCTATATAACTTACGGATTTCCTCACCGACGATTTCGGATGGATGCTCTGCAGCCAGCTTTCTCATCGCCTTAAAGTGTACCTGCTTTCCGCCTTCAGACATATCCAATAAAAATTCCTTTGCAAAGGTTCCGTCCTGAATGTCGGACAATACCTTCTTCATTGCCTTCTTTGTTTCTTCTGTGACAATCTTAGGTCCTGTCACATAATCACCATATTCCGCTGTATTAGAAATAGAATATCTCATGCCGGCAAAACCTGACTGATAGATTAAATCTACAATCAGCTTCATCTCATGAATACACTCAAAGTAAGCATTTCTTGGATCATAGCCTGCTTCCACCAAAGTCTCAAAACCAGCCTGCATCAATGCACATACGCCACCACAGAGAACTGCCTGCTCACCGAACAAATCTGTCTCTGTCTCTGTTCGGAACGTAGTCTCCAGAACACCGGCTCTTGCACCGCCGATGGCCAAAGCATATGCCAAAGCACGTTCCTGTGCCTTTCCGGTAGCATCCTGCTCTACGGCGATCAGACATGGAACACCCTTGCCTGCCTGATATTCACTTCTTACCGTATGTCCCGGTCCCTTTGGTGCGATCATGGTAACATCAACATCCTTTGGAGGAACGATACATCCAAAATGAATGTTGAAACCATGAGCAAACATCAGCATATTTCCTGCCTCTAAGTTTGGCTCAATATCTTTCTTATAAAGGTCAGCCTGCTTTTCATCATTGATGAGAATCATGATGATATCAGCCTTCTTAGCAGCCTCCGCTGCTGTATATACTTCAAAGCCCTGTGCAACTGCCTTGTCCCATGACTTGGAACCCTCGTATAAACCAATAATTACATTGCATCCGCTTTCCTTTGCATTTAACGCATGTGCATGTCCCTGACTTCCGTAACCAATCACTGCAATGGTTTTTCCCTCCAATGCAGACAAATTACAATCTTCCTGATAAAAAATCTTTGCCATTTTCTAATTCCTCCTTATTCTATCACAGGTCTTCCTGTTTCCTTTGTTATGTTGTATTATATCTCATGCGTTGTCTTATGTCAAGAAATACTTTAAAAAAGAACTTAGAAAGTTACAAAACGGTGAGCAAACTTATGAAACAACATACTCCAGAAATACATAATGTCCGGCGATGATAAATTTCGCCGGACATCTATGATATATTGATAAAACTGCTGACAAGTCAATAACCCCATTGCAAGCAATGGGGCATGGATCTTGCAATGCTGCAGAGCAGCAGGGTATTAGACCCTCGCAGTATCCGTCAAATATCCATGCAAGCATGGATATTTTCCTCATTACTTGCGGGAATAAAGTTAAAAATCTATCCTGCTTTAAAAATGGGTAAACTACAACAACATTATACCACATTTTAAGGCATTTTGATGATTTCCGAACTGAATAACATGAAATTTACAACCAGCGACAAAAATAGGGCTATTTCTTTTCAAAATATGTCGTTTGTTGCAAAAATAATGCTTTTCAGTTCGGAAATCTCTCCTGAAGGAATTTGTGTGTTATACTTTATAACAGTAACAGCCATATAGAAATACAAAGGCTGCTGCTATTCTAAATGAATTCGTAACTGTTTAGTACTTTCACAGTTATGTGGAAAAATCCATATAAAATCACCTGCGGTGATGGGTTTTTCCATTGTTTTTGCTAAGTTTTTTCACAAGCTGTGCAGTAATATACTGAACAATTACATTAATTCTTCTATATTCTTGTGTACCATACACTCTTTAGTGCGGTTCCGATTCCTAACCTGCTTAAGGTTTCAATATATTCTCTTTCGGAATGGGAGCCGCTGCTACCTTTCTTACTGTTTTTTTATCTCTAGTTCCTCCATCGCATGAAGTATATGGATTTTCATAGCACTTCTAGCACCATCAGCGTTTCGGCTCTTCATAAATTCCATAATCATTCTATGGTCTGCCCTCACATCCTCCACCGATAAATGTTCTTTCTCATAGAGAAATACTCCCTTACTCACCGACTCCTGAATTACCGGCATAAGTTTGTTCATAAATTCATTGTGGGTTGCTTTAGCGATGGAACGATGAAATGCCATTTCCTCCTGTGTTCTGTCTTTGCCCTCTTTAATCTTCTCCTCGATCATTTCTCCAATGGACAAAATACGGCTCAATTCTCCCTCTGTGGCCCGCAGTGTGGCATAGTAAGCTGCCTCAGGCTCAAAAATCAGACGCATTTCAAACAGATCGTCAACTCCCACCTTGGCGGATAGAATCGGTGTCAACTCCATAGGGGTTTGCTCTGCAAAGTCTGCTCTGACAAAAGTTCCTTTTCCCCTTCGAATCTCCAGCACATTTCCTGCTACCAGAATACGGATTGCCTCCCGCAAGGTGATCCTGCTGACGCCCAGCTCCTTTGCCAATTCCAGTTCATTTGGCAGCTTTTCTCCCGGCTTATATTTCTTTTCAATGGTTATCATGGAAAGAATCGCATCTGCGGTACTGTCCGATAGACGTTCTTTAGCTGACATTTCTATGCCCTCCTCTACGGTCGATGTTCCACCCTTTCAAGCGTTATATCATTTCTTACCTTTTAATTTTTAACTTAATGGTTCTTGTATTTCATGCTAACTGCTTTCTTACAAGTCTTTTTGTTCTTTACTGCTGTTACCATAGCTGCTTTAGAATCTGCCCTCTTACCTTAATTTTTTACTATTCTATTATAAGAAATATTATCCAATTGTCAAGCCATTCCCATTTCCCATCTGTATATATACAATTTGCCCTTCAAGAAACATACTTATATAACCATTCAATGCACCCCCATACTCTCCTTTGGAAATACCATAGATACCGTAAAACAGTAATTTTTCCCCTCCAATTCTATCCTTCCATGATATTTTTCTATCACTTTCCATACATTTCCAAGACCCAAACCATGATTACCTTTGTCCTCTTTAGTGGTAACGTACAAGGTACTTTTCTCCTTGCACTCTTCTGCCATGAAATTTTCCATACAAATCATAAAATAGTTGGGATTTTCCGTGACAATAATGCGAAGATAGCGATTTCCCTCACACTGTATACAGCTTTCCACTGCATTATCTATCAGATTGGAAAACAACACACATACATCCACAGAATCCATATTGCCTAAGATTGATAAATTGCCTTGGCATTCCACAAGAATCCCCTCCCTCTGCAGCACATCTTCCTTTGCAGCCAGCACAATATCAACCATCTCATTTCCGGTAATTACCTTCCGGCTACCCACCTCCTTTCTCTCTGATAATTTTGAGAAATAGGAGACTGCCGCTTCATATTCCCCTGATTGAAACATGGACTGCAATACTAACATATGATTTTTCCAATCATGACGAAACCTTGCTGTCTCCTCATTGACATTTTTATATTCCTGAAAATAATTGTAAGTTTCACCAAATTGTCTCTGCTGCTGTTCTGCCAGTTGCTGATAGTATTTGGCACACTTTCGAAAAAAAATTCCATAAATCACAGCTCCATTCACTGCCAAAACAAAAACCACCCAACAGACAGAAAATCCATTTACTTCTATTTTCTGTTCCAGATACTTTAAAGTTTCTGTGATGATTGGCGAAAAGAGGCAAAATACTGTCAGAAAGATCCCCTCACCCATAGTAAGCTGCATATGCTGTTCTTTTTTCTTTCCTTTGTATGCTAAATAACACAGTATTGCTAAAAGTATTATGTCCTCGGTGCCATATAAAAGTACCCTTCCTGCTTCTTCCCCTACTTTTTCATATATCTTTGTCAGCTCTGCCACCTCCATTAACAGTTCCACGCAAACATCAAATTCTACATATACAAGTGTAGCCGGAATGGTTAAAAGAAGATTTTTCCAGCCATTAGAACAGGAATTATACAGTGTTATTCCCGCCAAAGTCACGCAGGTCATCCCAAAATGTACCCATTCTGTAAATGCATTTTCTCCCCAGCACCATATCATAAACACATCCATGAGATAATATACCAACAGAAAAATTCCGGTAACCTTCCAACCAATTATCATATGCAGGCTGAAAAAGAGTTTCAAAATTAATAATATATCCACAACTGCAAGTATATTTTCTAACTGAAACAGTGCCGTAATTATGTTCATCTTCTTTCCTCCTATCAATCCCTTTGAATCATTGCAATAAAACAGCAAAGCGATAAATGACTTTTTAATCATTTACCGCTTTTTCCTATTTATTTGGATTACTTTTTTATCTTAAACTTAATGGTTCTGGTATTTCCTGCCTTATCTGTAACCTTTAAAGTATAGAAACCATTTTTACTGACTTTTTTGCTGCTTTTTATTCTTTTGTTATTTAAGGTTGCTTTCCTAATTCCGGAGCCGCCTTTTTCATCTTTAAATTTTATCGTTACTGTCTTTTTATAAGTCCTATTATTTTTTACCCCGGTTACCGTGGGTGCTTTTGTATCAACTCCCTGCACCGAGATAGTTTTCAAATAGGCATTTCCCTGATGATCCGTAATTCGAATGGTATAGATACCATTTTGCTTAACCGAAAAGGATGTGGCGGTATCTGCCAATAATTTGGAAGATGATTGCAGCGTGTTTTCCTCGTATCTGTTATTACCCACACGTCCCTGAAAATCATCTCTTAATACTTTCCAATAAACTCCATTATTCACATTCTCCATTCCTATAGAACCTGCACAATACTGCATATCCAATTTATTGCTTCCTAATGTCTGTGCTACTTTCACTGTGGCATTTGTCCTATTCTTATTGGCGGTGCTGCTGAGCTTCAAAAGCTGACTGCATGGAATGGCGGCCACAGAAGTACGGATATTAGCTGTAAGACCCACTCCCGAAGTAGAAGCATCTCTTACTGAAATCTCCATATAATAGGTTCCCGCCGGCAAAAAGGCAGTGGCATAGGCATAACTATCTTTGTCGTCCCACCAATTCCACACAATCTCCATTTTCTTTGCGGACATTCCCACATTGGAAAACACTTTTACTTCTTTTGTAACATAAGTTGAGCCTTTCGTGTATTCATATGTACTCATCACTTTCACATAAGAATCTGATTTTAAAGTAAACTGTGCGTATTGGCTCTTTTTATTATTATCCGAGCTTTCTATTTGAAAATTGCTGCGAATCATATGTTCTGCATTTTCCATAGCACTATAATTAGTCACATAGTCCACTGTTATTTCCTCATAAGAGGCTGCTTTTACCGTCTGTCCTCCTATGGCATACAAAGCCAGCACTGCCAGCATACACAATAATATCTTTGCTATTTTTCTCATATTCTCCTCCTTATTCTTTCAAATATTCCACATATACTGCTTTTTCAAAATAGCATAGGAGATGGAGAATTACAACTATCTTGCGACAAACGGCTGGCTTTCTGTGACAAACGGTTACGGTTCACAGATTCCCTGCTTTAAAAATGTATAGAACTGCTCCTGATATTCCTTTTCCTTTCTGCGGCTGATGGGAAGTACCTGACCGCCGCTGATGATAATCTTTCCTTTTTCCATGGCTTTGTGATGCCTGAGATTCACTAGGATTTTTCTATGTACACGAAAAAAACCGTAGGGTATTAATGCCTTTTCATACTCCTGTAAACTCTTTCGTTCCACATAAGAGGTGTCTGTGGTATAGACCACTGTATACTTGTCCTCAGCACACATATAAAGAATGTTCCCCAGGGGCACCAGTGTTTTCTTTTGACTATTGCCCAACATCAAATGTTTGTCCTCTGCTTTTTCCAAAAGAATCTGCCTTAATACTTTTGCAAACATATCCTCATGGATGGGTTTCAGCAGATAGCGGTATGCTCTTGCCTCATAACCTGCCACTGCATAATTTTCATAGGCAGTAATAAATATCAGATAAACTTTTGGTGCCAAATGATGTATCTGCTTTCCTAAATCCACTCCATTGATTCCCGGCATCTGAATATCGGAGAATATAATCTGAGGGAGTTCTTTCTGTCTGCTTACTTGTAAATGCAATTTTTCTAACAGTTCCTCACCTGTCCCAAACACTGCAACAGAAATCTTGCAGCCGCTTATTTTTGCGGCTTTCTTTACCTTTTGTGCAAATTCTGTCTGCTGCTCCTTGGAATCCTCACAAATCCATATAATAAGTTCATTTGTATATTTTCCAGAGAATATAAGCTTATCCATATACCTTTCATCCCCCTAATTTTTTCTATTTTATTTAGCAGAATATATCACTGAAAATCTTTCTAATACCTTAGGCACCTGACAGTTACCATTTTTCTTTAAATACAAAAGGGCACTTTATAATTCCAAGTGCCCTTTTGAAATGGTTTATTGTTTTGAAAAACTTTCATTAGTCCAAACTAGCTCAGAATCTGATGATACCATTAAAACATCTCCGTTTATTGTTCCGTATAAAGTACATGGGATACCTTCTATTATGATTTTGTATGAATCCCCTTCCTTTTCCCAAGTACCATATGACGGGTTTGGTGTTTCTACAAAATCCTTTTTTTCCTCTGAATACAAGTTCGAATATGTTATATAAGAGCAAGTGCCATCCTTTTGGAAAGTAAAATCATGATTCTTTTCCGATTTATACGTTCCTTCTAAATCTGCCCCATTACCGCACCCGGTGAAAGCCATCATCATTATAGTCACTAAAATCACTGCTAATACTTTTTTCATTTCTAATACTCCTCTTTTTTATTTAATTCATTTATAATATACACTGTAAAAATTAAACACAAAAAGCTTATTGCCTTACCACTCCCTAAAGTTCCTGATTATGGTTCTTTGGCTTTTCAGGTTGTAATATGTATCCACTTTTCATGAAACTTTTGATATTTGCATATATAGTTGTATAATTTCTTTCTCCATGATAATACCATGTAAACCCTTGGTTTTCAAGAAATATTTATTTCTCATCTGACATCTCAATGTTATAAACAGTTACTATCCCTTTCATATTTACATATCAGCATTACTCTCCAATGATCACAGTTTTTCCTCCGTCACCACTAAACTGTCAATATATTCCCATATCTCATCTCTGCCTTCTTTGCTGAGGGCAGAAAAGGGAAACAGCAATCCCTGTTTGGACATTCCCAAGCCTTCCCGAATCATTTTCACATGTTTTGCACGCTGACTGCGTTTAATTTTATCCAGCTTTGTGGCAATGATCACCGGCTCATAGCCATTGTAGGAAATCCACTCATACATATTTTTATCATTGGCAGAAGGCTCATGGCGGATATCTATCAAAAGAAATACTGCCTTTAATTGTTTTGATTTGTGGAGATAGTTTTCAATCATTTTTCCCCACTTCTCTTTGATACTCTCAGAAACTTTCGCATAACCATAACCGGGCAAATCCACAAAATACAAAGCTTCATTAATATTGTAGAAGTTGATGGTCTGAGTCTTGCCGGGCTGGGAAGAAGTTCGTGCCAGAGACTTTCGATTCATCAAACCATTAATCAGAGAGGACTTTCCCACATTGGACTTTCCTGCAAAGGCGATCTCCGGCAAAAGATTTTCCGGCAGTTTGCTGGTAATTCCACACACCGTCTCCAAATTTACATTTTTAATAACCATAACACCCTCCTAAATCATTGCATGCTTTAATACCTCATCCATAGCTTCCACAAATACAATCTCCAAACCCTTTTTGATTTCCTGAGAAATCTCCTCCACATCCTTTTCGTTCTTCTTGGGCACTAATACCTTTTTGATTCCTGCATTTTTGGCAGCTAACAGTTTTTCCTTTAAACCGCCGATGGGAAGCACTCTTCCCCGCAAAGTAACCTCCCCTGTCATTGCCACCTGTGCCCGCACCTTGCGTCCGGTGATGGCAGATATCATTGCCGTTGCCATGGTGATACCTGCGGAGGGACCATCCTTTGGCACTGCTCCTTCTGGAATATGAATATGAATATCATGCTCCTTAAAATACTCTGGTGCAATGTGATACTTCTCTGCAATGGAACGAATGTAGCTGATGCCTGTCTCAGCAGACTCTTTCATCACATCCCCCAACTGTCCGGTAAGTTTAAATTCTCCCTTGCCCGGCATGGTATTTACCTCTATCTGCAAGGTATCACCGCCTACACTGGTCCATGCAAGCCCCCGTACAATGCCCACTTCGTCCTTTTCGTTTGCCATGTTGTAATGATACCGCTCTTGCCCCAAGTATTTCTCTAAATTGCTTGCTGTGACCTTAACGGATTTTTTCTCTTTTTCCATATATTCTCTGGCTGCTTTCCGGCATACCTGCCCCAGCTTTCGCTCCAGATTACGAACACCGGCTTCCTTGGTATAGCCCCGGATAATGGTCTCCAAAGCCTTATCACTTATGGTAAGCTTATGTTTGTCCATACCGTTTTTCTTTAACTGTTTTGGCAGGAGATGTTCCTTGGCAATGTGCAGCTTTTCATTTTCCGTATAACTGCTGACTTCAATAATTTCCATTCTATCCAGCAACGGTCTGGGGATGGTTTGTAAAGAATTGGCAGTGGCAATAAATAAAATCTCAGACAAATCTAAGGGCAGCTCCACATAATGATCTCTAAATTTCACATTCTGCTCTGCATCCAGTACCTCCAGCAGTGCTGCCGAAGTATCTCCCTTATAATCACTGCTTACCTTGTCAATTTCATCCAGCAGCATCAAAGGATTTTTAACTCCTGCACTGCGGAGTCCACTGGCAATTCTGCCCGGCATAGCACCCACATAGGTACGTCTGTGTCCCCGGATTTCTGCTTCGTCTCTGACGCCTCCCAGAGAAATACGCACATACTCTTTATTCAATGCCTTTGCCACGGAACGAGCAATGGAAGTTTTTCCTGTTCCCGGAGGTCCCACCAGACAGATAATGGGACTTTCACCTTTTTTTGTCAAGGTGCGCACTGCCAGAAATTCCATAATGCGTTCTTTTACCTTTTCCATACCATAGTGATCTTCTTCTAAAATTTTCTCAGCACGCTTAATGTCCTTACTGTCCTTAGAGGCTTTGTTCCATGGCAATTCTAACAAGGTTTCTATATATCCCCGAATCACTGCACTTTCCGAGGAATTCATAGCAGTATTCTTAAACCGCTCAATTTCCTTGTATATCTTTTCTTTAACCGTATCGTCCGCCTTTAAGTTGGCTGTCAACTCCTCAAAGTGAGTTGCCTCACTCTGGAAATCATCACCTAACTCTTCTCGTATCACTTTCATCTGCTCTCGGAGAATGTAGTCTTTCTGGTTTTTGTCCACCTTCTTTTGAATTTTCTCCTGCAGCTCCTGACGAATTTTGAATATCTCAATTTCATTCATTAAAAGCTTACATAACAGTTCATAGCGCACATCAAAATCTGCTGCTTCTAAGAGCCTTTGCTTATCATTGTAATAAATGGGTATGTTAATAATTATCTGGTCGGTAAGACGAACCACGTCCTTGGTATCGGTGAGCCTTCCCACCAAATCCTTGTTAATCTTGGGGTGAAATTTGCCATAGGAGGCAAATAAATCCTTTAAACTCCGAAGCATTGCCTCTTCCTGCTGGGGATCGTAATCAGGCTTAGACTCCTCCATCTCCATCACAGTGGCAAGGACACAGCCCTTCTCCGTCTGAGTGCTTAACATACTGGCTCTTTTCAATCCCTCTGCCATTACTCGCAGTGTCTTGGTGGGCAGCTTTATCACCTGTTTAATGCTGGCGGTTACACCAATTTTATATAAATCATCTATCTCCGGTTCATTTACCTCATTATCTAATTGGGCAACCAGAAATACTTTCTGGTCGCCCTGCATTGCTTTCTCAATGGCCTGAATAGACTGACTTCTTGTAATATCAAAATGCACAATCATATCCGGCATAACGGTAATTCCCCGAAGTGCCACTACTGGCAGAATTACTGTTTCCTGTTCCATTATTTCACCTCTATGTCATAAGATGCCAGCCAAGCTCGATCCTGCTGCTGCTCTCTTCTGTTCCTCGCAAACACTATGCGGTTATATCTGTCTGTTTTTTCAGCTTCCTGGTAACCTTTCTGTTGATTTTACTTTCTTCCACTTCCTGTCGGACAATCATTGGTGTACTTTTTTCCTCTGCTGCTTCTCTGGTAATGACACAGCTTTGAATACTCTCATCACTGGGTACCGTATACATTAAATCCATCATAAGATTTTCCAAAATGGAACGCAGACCTCTGGCTCCTGTTTTCCTCTCCAATGCCTTTTCTGCAATCACCTCCAGTGCCTCTGGGTCAATGGACATTTTCACTCCATCCAGTTCGAACATCTTCTCATACTGTTTTACCAATGCATTCTTAGGTTCTGTGAGAATACGCACCATTGCCTCTTTGTCTAACTTATCCAAAGCCACCAGTACTGGCAGACGACCAATAAACTCTGGAATCAATCCATATTTGGTCAAATCCTGAGGAAGTACATTATGGAATAACACATCCATGTTATCTTCATGCTTATCTGCAATTTCAGCCATAAATCCGATAGATTTTCGATCCATTCTGGTCTCAATAATTTTATCCAGACCGTCAAAGGCACCTCCACAGATAAACAGGATATTGGTGGTGTCGATTTGTATCAGTTCCTGATGGGGATGCTTTCTTCCCCCTTGCGGTGGTACCGATGCCACTGTTCCCTCTAAAATTTTCAAAAGTGCCTGCTGTACACCCTCTCCAGACACATCTCTGGTGATGGATACATTTTCTGATTTTTTTGTAATCTTATCAATTTCATCAATGTAGATAATACCCTTCTCTGCTCTGGGAACATCATAATCTGCTGCCTGAATCAACTTCAATAGGATATTTTCTACATCTTCACCCACATAGCCTGCCTCCGTTAAAGCAGTGGCATCTGCTATGGCGAACGGCACATTCAAAATTTTCGCCAAGGTCTGAGCTAAGAAAGTCTTACCGGAACCTGTAGGTCCCAGCATTAATATATTACTTTTTTGAAGTTCTACATCCAAATCCTTCTGAGCTAAAATACGCTTGTAGTGATTATATACAGCCACAGAGAGCACTTTCTTGGCTTCATCCTGTCCAATCACATATTCGTCCAAAAGTTCTGAAATTTCCATAGGTTTCAATAGATTAATATCTAATTCATCATCATATTCTTCGTCCATGTCTTCTTCGATAATCTCTGTGCACACATCCACACATTCGTCACAAATGTATACCCCATTTGGTCCCGAAATCAGCTTGTGCACCTGCTCCTGAGATTTTCCACAAAAAGAACAGCGGAAACGTTCTTCTACATTTTTCCCTGCCATAATGACCTCCCTTAGTTTATAAGGCTGCCCCGTATGAGGCAGCCTTTTTATTAGCGGCTTGTTACGATGGTATCAATTAAACCGTAATCTAAAGCTTCTTGTGCTGTTTTCCAATTATCACGCTCTGTGTCTGCTGCAATCACATCATATGGCTGTCCTGTATTTTCGGACAACATTCTGTTTAACTTTTCCTTGGTTTGAAGGATATGCTTTGCTGCAATTTCAATTTCTGTGGCTTGTCCCTGTGCACCACCTAATGGCTGGTGAATCATAATCTCGGCATTTGGCAAAGCCATACGCTTTCCTTTTGCACCACCTGCCAATAGAAAAGCTCCCATACTTGCTGCCATTCCGATACACATGGTGGATACATCACATTTAATGTAATGCATCGTATCATAAATCGCCATGCCTGCGGTTACAGAACCACCCGGACTGTTGATATACATATTAATATCTTTATTGGGATCCTCTGATTCCAAGAACAAAAGCTGGGCAACCACCAAACTTGCCGTTGTCTCGTTCACTTCTTCCCCTAAAAATATAATTCTGTCTTTTAAAAGTCTTGAATAGATATCATAGGAACGTTCTCCTCTGCTGGTCTGTTCAATGACATAAGGTACTAAACTCATCTGGGATTCCTCCTTACCTATTTAAAATACTTTATTACCACTGTTCAACAATTTCACAGTTACCTTTTATTTTTCAACCGCTGCATCTACCACAAACTTCACTGCCTTTGTCACTGCAATATCTGCCATGATGTTCTTCTTCTCATAATCTCCCACAGATTCTATCAGTTTGTCTGTCTCCATCTGATACATTTCAGCCATTTTTTCCATTTCTTCCTTAAAGTCTTCTTCTGTTGCTTCGATATTTTCTGCCTTCACAACTGCCTCTAATACAAGACGGCTTTCAATTTTCTCCTGCGCCTGAGGTCTCATCTGTTCTAATAACTGTTCTGGAGTTGCTCCTGTAAACTGCATATACTGCTCGAAAGATAAGCCCTGCATCTGTAATCTCTGGGCAAAATCATTCACCATCTGACGAGTCTGAGTGTCTAACATTGCATCTGGAATCTCCATGGTTGCATTTTCTACAATTTTAGCTACCACTTCCTCTTCCTTTGCAGCAGCTGCTTCTTTCTCCTTTTTCTCTTCCAGTTTCTTTCTGACATCTGCCTTGTACTCCTCCAAGGTATCAAATTCAGATACTTCCTGTGCGAATTCATCATCTAATTCTGGCAGTTCTTTGAACTGAATTCCATTAATTTTCACCTTAAATAGTGCCGGTTTTCCTGCTAAATCAGGAGCGTGATATTCTTCCGGAAATGTTACATTTACTTCCACTTCATCTTCAATATTTTTTCCAATTAACTGTTCTTCAAATGTATCAACAAAGGAATGAGAACCGATGGTCAAATCATAGCTTTCACCTTTTCCTCCTTCAAATGCTTCACCATCTGTGAAACCTTCAAAGTCAATATTTACAATGTCTCCATCTTCCACTGCTCTGTCTTCCACTGTAATATTTCTGGCATTGTTTTCTCTTTCCTTATTAACCTCTGCCTCTACTTCTTCCTCAGTTACCGAAACCTCCTGCTTCTCTATTTCAATTCCCTTGTATTCACCCAAGGTTACTTCCGGCTTTAATGCCACTTCTGCTGTAAAAATAAATGGTTTTCCTTCCTCAATCTGAACTACGTCAATATCCGGCTGAGATACAATATCTAAATCCTCTGCTTCCTCTAAAGCTTTTTCATATGCTGTTGGGATAATTTCGTTGGCAGCATCTTCATAAAAAATTGCTGCACCATACATTTTCTCCACCATCTTACGAGGCACTTTTCCCTTACGAAAGCCTGGAACGTTTAATTTTCTTTTATTCTTCTGATATGCACTTTCAATGGCCTTGTCCAACTCTTCTGCGGATACTTCAATTGTCAATTTTGCCATGTTCTTTTCCAGTTTTTCTACCTGTAAACTCATTTTTTCATTTCCTCCTTATATCTATCACTACTAAACTATTATTTTGCATTCGCTTCCTTATATTCACAGTCATTATAAGAGTATATCATAAGAATTTCAAAAATGCCAGCTTTTTTTCAACATTTCACAAGATATTTCATAAATTTATTTCCTATTTATATTCTTTTTTCGTAACTATTCAGTACCTTCATAGTTACGAGCAAAGAACCATGCAAAATTG
>CAMWHJ010000066.1 GCA_947174015.1 uncultured Lachnospiraceae bacterium
TAAAGACACAAAGAAACATATCTGTTTGATAGAAGAGTATGTGAAAGAATAAATATGTTGACACTTACAAAGGTTTCCGTATACCTGCCAGTTATCTGAACTGGATGGTAACAGTTCAGCTTTATTGGTTGGCAGTACGCCCATGAGGGACAGAATCTTTCCATCCAGGCGGAAATAACGTTCCAGTGAACTAAATTCTAAGGCACACTAAGTTCATCGCCATAGGGCTCTTCACTAAGTGTTGCCTAAGAATTGGATTTCACTTACACTAAAAGCATTTCCTGAGTGCCTTCCAGGAAAGATTCTGTCCCTCATGGGCTGTTTGTGGTGGGCTATAAAACGGCAGACTATAAGGTTGAATAGTTACCCTATGCCAAAGAATAAATATGTTGACACTTGCAAAAGTTTCCGGTTGTCAGATAGCTTATGTTATTGCCAAAAAATTTAGCAGTAAAAGTACAAAATATCTGCCAGTTATCTGAACTGGATGAAAATGACGGCATGGTATATATTGACATCTCCTCCACAAACAAATATTAAAGTGTATGGAAGTTATAGCACTGTGAAAAGTGTTGTAATTAGAAAATAAGATATCTGTAAGATATTTCATTTTTTATGATAGGAGCTTTCAAAGCTGCTTATCGTAGAGGAGTGATTGATATAAATCGAAAAATAAAGTATTATATTTATAGAACCTAATTTTTGATATATTGAAAGAAGGTGGAATCATGAAACGAGAAGAGTACATTTCTGATGAAGCAGTTGTAAAAAGAGCCAATGCTGCAGTAAGACTTGAAATTGAAAAAAAGAAAGCATTGGATATTCCTATTGCAGTATTCGATAGAAAGACACAAACCATATATCAAGTAGATAGTGATGGAAGCAGAGTTGAAGTGGGAAAAAGGTTGCGGAAAGGACGTTATAGTGAGCGAGTTGCAGAAAAAGGCTGAGATTGTAGTGTTTGCAGGACCAAATGGTTCAGGAAAAAGTACATTTACTGAATTATTAAAGCCTCCAATGGATTATATCAATGCGGATGAAATTAAGAAGAATTTAAAATGTTCTGATTTGGAGGCAGCTCAAATTGCTGAAAAACAGCGAGAGGATCATATTACTAAAATAGAAGAATTTTGTTTTGAAACAGTATTGTCTACGGAACGTAATTTGAAATTATTGCAAAAGGCAAAAGAAAAAGGGTATTTTTTTCGTTGTTATTATATACTTACAGCAGATCCTATGATTAATGTTTTTCGTGTAAAGTCGCGGGGTAGAAGCAGGTGGTCATGATGTACCAGAGGATAAAATTATAGCCAGATACGATAGAGCACTTGAATTGTTAAAGGAAGTAGTTAAAGTGTGTGACATTTGTCATATATATGATAATTCTGAAGAAAAACCGTTTCGAATCTTTAAAAAACGAAAGGATAGTATGTACTATGATGAGTGTGAGGATTGGTATTTAGAAGATATTAAAATGCTGACAGGAGTTGAGAAGTGTGAAAAGAAAAATTTGAATTGATGAAAGTTACAGAAAAAATCTGAATCAGTACAATGTGATATTCTTAAATGTGCAAAATGCACTAAGTCGTGTAAATACAATGAAAGAAATGCTGGAATATATCCAGAAAGAAGTATTAACAGAGCTTAGAAAACAGTATTTGGATATGTTTCCGGAAGATGAGAAGAAAGCATCAAAGCCCCCACAGCAACCAGTGTGCCAATATCAACCATTACCCCCACAGATCCGCCAGAAGCCACCAAGGCACCGGGAGATATGGTAATCGGAGGGGCAACACCGACACCTGATATTACATCAGTACCGCTGATTACATTAGTGCCGGAAGGCGGAGAAGGAAGTACCAGCAGCGGAGGAAGTTATGAAGGACTGTCCGGACCAAGAACAGATGCAGACGGCAATGTGACCTATGACTGTGTGTACTTTGGCAGCTATCCACAGTCTGATGCCACAGGAGAGACAAAAGAACCGATTAAGTGGAGGATTCTCTCCATCAATGGGACAGAAGCGTTCCTGGTGGCAGACCAGAATCTGGATGTGTACCGATACAATAAAAAATATACAAGTGTCACATGGGAAAGCAGCACCATCCGCTCATGGCTCAATGGCTATGGCAGTGGGGCAAATGCATATGGTAAGGATTACAGCAGTGATAACTTTATCAACCGGGCATTTACCAGCACAGAGCAGGCGGCAATTCCATATGTGTCAGTAGTCAATGAGGATAATCCGAAATATGGTACAGAGGGCGGTAATGATACTTTGGATAAGATATATCTGCTGTCTATTTCAGAAGTATCAAATGCAGCATATGGCTTTTTGCCATATAAAAATGAAAGTAATAATGATAATGCAAGAAAACGCACCAATACAGCATATGTGGCAGCAGGAGGAACAATAGGTAGCTCCACTGCTTGGTGGTGGCTGCGGTCGCCGGGCCGCGATAGTTATAGAGCTGCAGATGTCGACTCCTACAGCGACGTCCACAGGTTTGGCTTCTATGTCAACGGCAGCGGTGGGGCGGTTTGTCCGGCTTTGCATTTGAATCTCTCATCTACTAATGTGTGGAGCAATGCAGGAACTGTAACTATAGAGAGGTAGAGTAAGAAAGGACCAAAAACAGTGGCAGAAAAAGAATTGTTTGTTATCACAAAAGCCAAAGATTTAGGGAATCTTAAAGCTTCTAAATTACTTTGCATAGATGGCAAGGGAACAGCAATGCATTCTGCCGAGCATGGCACTAATCTTACTGGTGAAAGTCCAGTCACAGGTATTTGCCGTCAAGTATAGCGGACTACAGGTCGGTATCAGTAATGGAAAAGTGGATATCACAGGCAAAGAACCATTGCCGCAGGCAATTTTGCATGGTTCTTTGCCTGTAACTATGAAGGTACTGAATAGTTACGAAAAATACAGTTTTTCAGATTACGGATTATTTGGGAATAATTTGCTCAGCAACATTGATATAGGGATAGTAGGAAATCTTTACATCAGGGGTAGTTTTATTAAGGGAGTAGTATGTACTTTTCGAAATACGAATCTTAATTTTTTCAGTATTTGTAGTAGTTATAATATAGTAGCTGCCGGGAGCACTGGGATTAGAGCGTAAATATAATTCGTAAGTGCCATTATCAATGAGTATGGGACCGGTTTGCAGCCCTAATACGGCCTTGGAACATTCATTTGATGCTAGTATAAGAAAGGTAATGCCTATAATCAGGAATATGATTGAGTAATTTGGCTTTTGCAAGTTTTTGATGTATAATATCCCAATTACCAGCAACATAATTCCTAAAGGGATCATGGACAAATCTTTAATGATAATTCTTATAATTTCTGCTTTGCCCATAAGTGCTGGTGTTAAAAAAGAAATAATGAAAGCTATGAAGGCAGGCAACATGGTAGATGTTATGATAATGTTTTTTGTTTTCTGTTTCATGTGATTTCCTCCAAAGTGTTAATACAAAAGGTTTTCTAGTTACTAATATATAATAGGGGGAGGTCTGATGTCAAGGAAAGGGTTACTTTTTAGCTGCTGACAATTTTTTACATAACTTGACATGTTTGTTTATTATGATATAATAAAAATGTAATAAAAATTTAATGTTTATAAACGGAGGAGAAGCTATGGCTGAAGAATTTAACTATGGAACAGACAATCAAGGATACCAAGATCCAATTGCACAGCAAAATGGGACACCGGCAAAGAAAAAGGTTTCTAAGGCAACCATTAGTGCTTCGATTGTTTGTCTTGTGTTAGTCAGAGTATTGGGTTTGCTTGGAGCCTTAATTTGCTATGGTGGATTTTGGGCAGTAATGGCAGTCGCTACCAATCGGAAAATGCCATTAGCAGTAAGAATTATTTTGAGCATAATATTGACACTTGTATTTATTGTAATTCTGTGTGGTGTGGAAATTTTAGCAGCAACATTATTATATAGTGCATAATAATTGAGGTAGAACATGCCAAATTTAAAAAAATTTAGAAAGAATTTCAGCAAAACAATATTTTGTCTGTTTTTTGTAATACTTGTCTTTACCATATCGCTGTTTGTGGCTTCCGTATGTAACAGCGAAGATATTTTGGTAGATGGAATTTTTGCCATTATTATAATCAGTATCATATGGTTGCTTTTTATCATCTTAGGCATAATTATCCTTACCATATTTCTGGTGTCCTACAAACATGGTAAAGATGAATTGATGAACATTCCGGGATTTGATGTAAACCGCTTTAACAGAGAGATAGAGCGGGGACCAAAAACACAGCAGTTGTTGATTTCAACGGATGCTATATGTTATGTTTCAGGAATCGAAATGATAGTAATACCATTGGCAGATGTGGTATGGGTATATCAGGATGCCAGTGCTGCAGGCATAACCATTAACATCGCTGTTTGGACAAGAGAGAAAAAGATGTATCTGATACCTGTTGCCATTAAGAAAAAGAACGGCACAAGAGATATGCTGTGCGGATATCTTTTGCGGCTGATTGTCAGAAAACGCCCAAGTGCCATCATAAGCTACGAGGATTCTTATCAGCAGGCAGTGAAAGATAATTTTGCATGGCTTGTGGCAAAGTCAGATGAACAGGGAACTGTTGACAGTGCATGGTTGGAACAGGAATATATTAGGAATAACTATTATGAGAAAGATTTTCATTAATTAAATAAAGATGCTTGTTTTGGAATGGAAGATGTATTTACTGCACAGTCCTAAAAACAGAGGAAGCAACACAAAACTCCATCACCTTTGGTGATGGAGTTTTGCATGTGATGGAAAAGTGCAAAGTACCTGTGAACAGTAATGTTATTTTTTACAATTATTCGGTTGTTTTTTACAAAAGTGTAATATGTAAAAAATAATGTGGTATTATACGATAAAGGACGAAGAGAGGAGGCATGGAAATAAACAGTCCGGAAATGTAAATATAGAAAAAACAAGCAGACAGGAGTGAAGTAAATGAGAAGAAAACTATTATCAACCATAATGGCTATGGCGGTTATGACAATCACCGTCTCAGGAACAACAACACAGACCCATGCAGCGATCACACCGGATCCTTGGGAAAACAATGAAACATGGGAAGATGCCTATCCATATGATTTGGTTCCGGTTGTAAGAGACACTATAACCAAAAGATACGACACCTATGACTTAGGGATGAGGACGGCAAATTTGGATTCGGCAGATGATGTAGACTGGTACGAGGTTAGTCTGGTGGCAGGAACCAGGTACTTTGTGGATTTGAGAAATATAGGAGCCAAAAACTGGTACACAGAATTATATAAAGCGAATCCCCAAGGGGAGCCAAGCCGTGTATATACTACGGATCATAGAGTAAATCCGGTATATAAAGATGCCAGAGAAAGATATTTCTATTATACGCCCACAACAACAGGAACCTATTATTTTAAGGTTACCAGTGGTGATGCATGGGGAGAGCAAATGAATTATTTTTTCTATGTGGGACCGGAAGAACAAACCTTTTACATATCAAATCTGCCAACAGAAAACTATATACAGATATCAGAAACATACAAGTCCTATACCTTTGACTTAAGAAATTATGTGCCTGCTGAAAGTACAATAGTGAATCTTTCTTTGGATGATCGTATGATAACCGGATATTGTCCCAATTTGGATAAACGATTAACAGCAGGAGGACGTAGTTATTATAATTATACCGGTGGAACAGAAATGCGAAACATTAGGGGTGTAAAATTAGGACAGTTATGGACAATCAGTGCAAAATGCAGCAGTGGAAGCCATAGTGGTGAGTGGAGTGCAAGAATCAGCGGAGAATTTACCTGCAAGATGAAACCATATACCGGAAACGAATTGAATTTAGGAGAATAGGGGGAAAAAGCATGGCAGTTACAGGAGTGGGAAGCATTAATAGTTATATATATAATGCAGGAACAAAACAAATACATTTACAGGATGGTACGGATAACGATTTCACCAGTTGGTTTAATGGAGAAAAGGAAGAAGCACAGCTCTCAGATGAAATAAATGGATATGATTACAGCAATCTGGATGTTTTAAGAAGTTCCATAGACTGGTACTTCCATCAAGTGGCAAATCACAAAGAGTGGATGCCCATAGCCACAGGAGAGGACGAAAGCGGAAATGAAATTTATGATGTTACAATCAGCAATACAGAGACTTGGGAGACGGTGATAAACTGGAGTGGAGACAAGAAGTTTACAGCACGTGCAGCCACATGGCTGAAGCCGGGAGAAAAAATGGTTCCCGGAAGACCTTACTATAATACAGAATTCTCATCTGAACATGAGTGGGATTTTAAAGATGAAAAATTTACGATATATGATGAAAGTCAAGTGGAGGAAATTGCAGCGAAGAATACAAAAATTGGAAATTTGTATAAAAAAGCGATGAAAAATTATGAGATGTGGTGGGACATATATGAAGACTACTTGGAAAGTTCGGTAAATAAATGGGAAGAGGAGGAATTAAAGAGATTAGACATAAGAGATAGGTCAAATACAATGAGCAGCTAAGTTGTAACGCTGAAAGTACCATTGAGCAAAATCGCTGTTTAGTTTGTTTACAATATAGAAGGAATAAAACAATAGTTATAACAGATGATTTTGATAAGATTGTAAATAAATATAGTGATGCTATGTTTCGTTGTGCATATGCATATTGTAATAATATGCAAGATGCAGGGAAGTAGGAACACGTATGCATTTGTCATCAAGTACAAAAACTTGTATAAAGAATATGGAGGGTAAGATGAAAAGAACACAAATTGGAAAATTTTTATTTTCAATTTGTCAATATTTTTGGCAACATTATTTATGATTCCATTGACTGTTTATGGAGCATATCAAGTATCACAAACACTGTATGAGAAAGTACGGAACGTGGATTATTCACAAGAGCAAATAGAAGAATTGGATGCTCAAGGTAGTGTAAAAAAGTTTGTGTCTATGGTAAAAAATAACTCCTTTTTGGTAAGAATTAGGATATGACAAATCTTATCGAAAAGGAGTATTATTATGCCAGTAGCAAAGAAGGCGGTAGGCAAAATAACAAAATATCCACTCTGCAGTAAAAACGGCAGAGTGTAGTTAAGTTGTCGAAAAATGTCGAAAAATGTCGCATAATAGCGATAATTATTACAAAATTCGACTTAAATAGACAAAATAATTTGTAAAAGTAAAGTAATCAACAAAATATTATGGACAAATTTAAATTTCAGTGCTATACTGACAAAGCTGTTTGTCCTTTACAAATATCCGCAAAGGACAAATATATAAAAAAATAGAAAGGAAAAGTATGATGAACAAACTCATAAATATCATACAGAATAAAAGGAATGAAAGCGTTAATCTGGGAAGACGGAAAGAAAATTACACTGAGAGACCGTCCAAAGCCTACGATTGCAACAGAAAATGATGTGATAATTAAAGTGAAATATGCAGGTATATGTGGAACAGATCTGCAGGTGGTAAAAGGCAATGAAACTATTGTGCCAAATATTATTATGGGACATGAAGCAGTAGGAGAAATTGTGGAAAAAGGGAAAAATGTAACCGAATACCAGATAGGAGATATGGTGATTATTGATCCCAATCAATATTGTTGTGACTGCGAAAATTGCAAAAGAGGGATTACAAATTTTTGTACCGGCTGGAATGGCGGATTGAAAATCGCAGGTATTAATGTGGATGGAACCTTTGGAGAGTATTTTTCCTGTCATAAACGGTATGTGTATAAAATTCCTAATGAGTTATCTCTAGAGGCGGCAGTTTTGATTGAACCTATGGCATGTGTACTTAATAATTTGAGAGCGGCAAATATCAAAGAGAATGAGTCGGTGCTGATAATGGGTTCCGGTCCAATGGGTGCATTGTGCCAAATGATTGCAAAAAATAGTGCCAGTTTAGTGATAGTAACAGAGAATTCAGATTATAGAAGGAAAGAATGTGCTAAATTCTGTGATTACATAGTAAAGAGTGATGAATTGAGCATAGAGATGGTAAGAGAGAAAAATAGTGGTCGCTTATTTGATGTAATTATTGATACTGTGGGAAATCAGATGGAACATGCGTTGGAATTATGCGAAAAAGGTGGAAGGATCATACCTATGGGTATGAATAAATTGTATGACTGTAAACTGGAACCATATCAGCTAATCAGCAGAGGTATTAAATTAATCGGAGCGAGTGAATATAACATGCTGTTTCAAGATACTATTCAGACAGCAAGGAGATTTTCTAATCTTGGAAGTATTGTAACAAAAAAATATCATATTACAAATTATTTGAATGGGTTTAGTGATGTATTAGGCTATGATATAGAGTCTGGTGAAAGAAGAGAGATTACACAAATGAAAGTAGTATTTGAATTTTAAGGTAAAAACAGGGACAAATAAAAAAATATAGTACTTTAGGGGAAAATAACGAGTTATGTAAAAGATATAGGAGTAAAAATGAATAAATTAGAAAAATTAGAAGAATATTTAGGGGCATTACATTGTGATGATGTCATGTGTATTCCGGATATATGGAATAAGTATGTGGGTTTTGAGGATTATACAAGAGTTTGTGAACAGAGGATTGAAGTAAACACAGTAAAATTCTACAAATTTTTGATAGAGAAAATAAGAAGTATGAAGGATGAAATAAACACAGAGATAAAAGACTCCCAGATTTATTGTGCCATGCCAAGATATACTATGGCTTGGGATATTCATAATCAGGGATGTTTAAGTAATGGTACATTAATTAGAATGTTGATCTTGCTGCCAATGCTTAAACAAATGAAAATTAATGTGCTGTATCTGCTCCCCATTACAGAATATAGCAGCAGAAATAAAAAGGGAGATATGGGTTCTCCTTTTGCTATCAAAGACTTTTATAAGTTGGATCCAAATCTTCATGATGAACTGGTGGATGGTTTAGTGGATTTTACATTAAATGATGAGTTCCATGTATTAGTGGAAGCATCACATATTCTTGGCATCAGAGTTGTGATAGATTTCATACCAAGGGTAACAGCAAGAGATTGTAATTTAATTAAGGAACATCCTGACTGGGTGTATTGGATTAAAAAAGATTATGAAAAGGATTTTCTCACACCAGAGATACCGGGACTTAACTTTTTTCAGGAATGCACAGAGGACAATCTAGAGCAGGTGTATGGAGCAGAAAGTACCAAAAAACATTTAAAACAGTTTGTTTTGCCGCCAAATGAACTGGATAAGGATGCGTGGGAAAAAATTTTAAATGAAGTGGATATGCAAGGGGCAGATTTATTTGAGTTGCTGGAAGAAAGAATGGGAATTACAACACCGCCTGCTCATTCCGACTGGATCAATGATGTACAGCCAATCTGGACAGATATAACCTTTTGGAAGTTATTTTTAGATAACAATGAAAAAGCAAAGCAATATGTAGATGAAAATCAACCACCTTATGTAATGTTTGATACCATTAAAGCCAATAAATTTCCGGCAAAAGTTCCTAATCAGGGCTTGTGGGATATGTTTACTGATGTATTACAATATTATGCAAAGGAATTTAATTTGGATGGTTTTCGATTTGATATAGGGCATACATTGCCAAAAGAATTGTTGGAAAAACTATTTGATAAGGTAAGGGAATATGTTGAAAATCCCATTTTTATCAGCGAAGATTTGTTTAACAGAAATCATGAAAATGCAAGAAAAACGGGCTACAATATTATGTTGGGAAGCAGTTGGAAAGAAGTAGGGGACATAAGGAAAGAAAGCTATGAAAAATTCATATTGGAATTATCAGAAATGAAAATTCAGGCATATGCATGTGCAGAAACTCATGACACCCCAAGGATTGTTACCAGAAAGGGAGGAGTTAATTTAGCAAAAGGACTTGCTATTGTGAATAATTTTCTGCCAAATGGAGTCCACTTTATTTTGTCAGGCTATGAGGTAAATGAGAAACAGCCTATGAACTGCGGACTTGCTGATAATACAAAGGGAGCAAAGATTGCCAAGGCATTTTTTAATAATATCGCCATTGACTGGACAGGTCCAAATGCCTGTCAAATGCTTGATTATGTAATAAAAGTAAATCAGATGAGATATAAGTATAAGGATATGATAAAACCTGAAACTTTGAAATTATTAGAGGTTGGTGAGAAGTGTATTGGCTTTACATATGAAAATAAGCTTAGTATTTTTTTCAGTCTGGATTTTGAAGAACCATCAAAAATTCATGTAGATAACATTTCATTGAATGAATATGACCAAATAATTCAAAGCGGGGCAGAAGAGGTTAAGGTAATAGTTGACAACAATACAATACAGCTTCCGCCAGCAGGAGCAGTTGTATTGGTGAAGAAAGCTGATAAGTAACGGGGGTATATATGGAAAAGAATGAAATTGTAATCTGGCATGAAATGGATGGTGTAGGGGACAGCAGTCTGAAGTTTATAGAATCTATATGCCATGAGCTGGAAATCAGAGAAAATTTTCAATTTAAGTTTGTGCAAATGAATATCGCTCCGTTTCTTGAGAGATTAAATAATTTAGAGGAAGAAAAAGAAAAGCCGGATGTGATTTTTATTGCACAGGATATGGTAACTTTAGAAAAGGCAAATTTATCAGAAGTGCCCGAAAAATTTAGCCAATATATGGATAAGAAAATATGGGATTCGATGAAATACAAAGGAATTCAAAGAGGGGTTCCTTATGTACAGGGCAATCATGCCGTAATATTTTACAATAAAAAATATTTTGCCAAGAAGCCAGAAACATGGGAACAGATTAGAAAATTTAAAAGAGACAAAGTCTGCAATTTTTCTATGGATCTGGAGGTGGTATACTGGTTGATGCCGTTTATTTATTCTATATACGGCAATCCCATAACTGACGGAATAGTGACAATTACAACAGAAAATACCATGGAAGTTCAGAATTTTATTTTAGATCTTATCAGGCAGGGAATACTTTGCTGTTACAGTGCAATTAGTACTATGCTGGAAAAATTTGTAGCAGGTGAAATTGCATGTATGATAAACGGAGAATGGCTGTATGAATACTTAAATAAAGAAATGGGAGAACAGGTAGGAATCTGTGGTTTACCCAACATAGGAAATATGGAAATGACTGGAGTTTCCTCAAGTGTGGGAATGGCATTTCCACAAAATTCTTTACAGGGAGAAAAAGGAAAAGCACTGGAAAAATTTATTGATGCCATGCTCAGTAAAGAAGTTCAGGAAAAATGGCTGGTAAGTCATAAAAGAATCCCGGTAAATAAGAAAGTTTTGGCTGATATGAATCAGTTGGAGACAGACAAGAATGTAATCACTAGTTACGAGCAGATGAAAAAGAATTATTTTTTAGTGAATGAAGAATGTATCAATGATTTGTGGCACAAAGGAGAGCAAATTTTAGTGAAGATTATAGAAGATAGTAAATTAGTTATGAATAAAAAAGAGGTATGAAAATGAAAATTAGTTTAGTTAGCGAAGTATCCATTGACGGAAAAATAACATTTGGGGAAGGAAAAAGCAGCAAAGATCTGTTTTCACTGCTTTCCACAGAAGATATGGAGTTTATTCATGAAATAAGAGGAAAGGTTGATGGGATTCTTGTGGGAATGAATACCATACGCTATGATAATCCATCATTAACCTGTCGTTATGGAAAAGGAAAAAATCCCATTAGAATTATTCCCACCAATAGATTGGAAATCCCAAAAGATGCTATAATATTAAATGATGGTGTTCCAACAATAATAATTACAACTGAGATGAATCAGGAAAAAGCGAAGGAATATGAGGTATACCAAAATGTAGGATTTGTTTTTGCAGGGCAGGAAAACATAGATTTTACAGAAGCATTCTCAAAGTTAGAAAATAAGTATAATATACATACCATTATGTTAGAAGGCGGTGGTACTTTAAATTGGACACTGATTGACAAAAATTTGGTAAGTGAGATTATCATTATCAGGCTTCCTATTATTATTGGGGGAAAAGATAATGTATCGTTGGTAGATGGTGAGGGATATACAGAATGTAAATTTGCAAAGAAGTTCAACTTAAAGCGAGTTGAGTTTAGAGGAAATGTAACAATCAACAATTATGTGAGAGCATAAATAAGATTGAATTCAGGAGGAAAGATGTACATGGAAAACAGAAAAATTGTACTTAAGGAAGAGTTAAAGGAGGGGTTTGAGAAGTTAGGCTTACATGAGGGGGACAATGTAATTGTCCACACCTCACTTAGCAGTCTTGGGTTTGTATGTGGAGGACCACAGATAGTGATTGAGGCACTTCTTGAGACAGTGAAGGAAAGCGGAACCATTATGATGCCCACACAGAGCTGGAAAAACTTAGATCCTGAAGCGGGGGTTCATTGGGAAGAACCAAAGGAATGGTGGCAGATGATTAGAGATAACTGGCCAGCATATGATAAAGACATTACTCCTACCAATACCATGGGAGCAGTTGCAGAGATGTTTCGAAAATGGCCTGGTGCAATAAGAAGTGATCATCCTGCCCGTTCTTTTGCAGCAAAGGGAAAGAATGCAGAATATTTGATAAAAGATCATGATTTGTGTGATATTTTTGGAGAAGAATCACCTATTGGGAAATTATATGCACTGGATGGTAAAGTGCTTCTTTTGGGAGTGGGATATGATAAAAATACATCCATTCATCTTGCAGATGTAAGAGCAGATTATCCTCAAAAGCGATATGCAAATGAGAG
This sequence comes from uncultured Lachnospiraceae bacterium, assembly GCA_947174015.1. Lineage (GTDB taxonomy): Bacteria > Bacillota > Clostridia > Lachnospirales > Lachnospiraceae > RUG11237. The sequence continues at coordinate 12,744 of CAMWHJ010000066.1, forward strand.
CAGTGCCATGATGGTAGATGGAAAGCGACAGTGGGTAACTTATGAGACACTTGTAGTGGACGGAGAAGATTTTGAGCAAATCGGAGAAGCTTTTGAAGCAGCGGTAAATGTAAAAAAAGTTAATATTGGTAATGCTGTGGCTGTATGTATGAATCAGAGAGAGATAGTGGACTTTGCAGTGAAGTGGATAGAAGTAAACAGGAAATAAGAGGCAGGGACAATGAATAAAAAAGAATTTTATCAAAATATTAAAAAAGTTGCAGTGCCGATTACTGTGCAAAGTCTTTTGCAGGCGGCTTTAAGTCTCATAGATCAAATTATGATCGGAAACTTGGGAAGTGCCAATATTGCCGGTGTGGGACTTGCTGCTAAATTCATTTCTTTATTTACTGTAACAATGACTGCCATTGTTACAGTAGCAGGAATTATGATAGCACAGTATAAGGGAAACAAAAGCAAAGATGGAATTAATAACAGCTTTTTTTGTAATCTGTATTTTGCATTGATAGTTGCAGTAATTTTTATATTGTTGTCCTTGGTTGTGCCAAAGCAGATTATGGGCTTATATTCTAAAGACTATGCTACCATAGCCCCGGCAGCAATTTATCTTAGAATCATGGCAGTAGGGTTTATTCCCCAGACCATTACACTGATGATGTCAGCACTGCTGCGCAATATGGAATCAGCAAAATCTGCCACCATAGCCAGTGGAATTTCAGTGGTTACTAATACGGTATTAAATTACTTCTTTATCTTTGGTGTGGGAATTTTCCCCAAAATGAATGTGGCGGGTGCTGCTCTGGCAACCAGTGTTTCCAGAATTATTGAACTTGTCATTATCATGGGATTCTTTATAAAGGCAAGGAGGGAAAAGGGAATTGAATTAAAATGTGTGTTCTCCTTTGAAAAAGATTTTGTGAAAAAAATCGGCTATGTGCTTGCACCTATCTTATTGTGTGAATTTTTATGGAGTCTGGGTGAAAATGTGTATGCAATCATTTACGGACATATTGGAACAGAAGCCTGTGCGGCAATGACATTGACCTACCCCATTCAAACACTTGCCATTGGTGCTTTGTCTGGAGTGTCTGCATCTGCCGGAATTATCATTGGTGAATCTTTAGGAGCCGGGAAAAATGAGAAGGCATATGAGGAATCAGTAAGCTTTGTGAAAATTACAGTGCTTGCAGCTATTGTTATTGGTATAATTGTCAGCGTCTTAGCTGGATATTATGTAAAACTTTATAATGTAAGCGATGAAACAAGAAACATTACCATTTACATATTATATGCCTATTCTCTTGTATTTTGCGGAAAAGTAGTTAATATGGTTCTTGGCGGCGGTGTATTGCGAAGTGGTGGTCAGACAAAATATATTATGATAATTGATATGATTGGAACATGGGTTATCGGTGTTCCTTTAGGCATTGTCACAGCATATGTGTTAAAACTGCCCATATATTATGTGTACTTTATTCTTTCGCTGGAAGAATATGTAAGGTTTTTGCTGGAAATCTATGTATTTAAATCAAAACGCTGGATGAAAAATATAGCGGAACAAGTGTAGGCTTATGAAATCTACAAATTATAAATGCACCATATATGCCAGCTATTTGGGGTATATCACTCAGGCCGTTGTCAATAATTTTGCACCATTACTTTTTTTGATTTTCAGAGATTCCATGGGAATTTCTCTGGAGAAAATTACATTACTAATTATCACAAATTTTATGATACAGCTTCTGGTAGATTTGCTGTCTGCAAAATTTGTAGACAAAATAGGATATAGAAAATGTATTCTTGGGGCACATGTCTTTGCGGCAGCAGGTCTGATAGGCATGGCAGTGTTTCCGCAAATTTTTTCGGATAAATTTATTGGCTTATTTTTAGCAGCAGTTTTCTATGGAATTGGTGGAGGCTTAATAGAAGTGCTTATCAGCCCGATTGTAGAGGCATGTCCTACAGAAAATAAAGCATCTATTATGAGTTTATTACATTCCTTTTATTGCTGGGGAACTGTGGCAGTGGTATTGTGCTCTACTCTATTTCTGAAAGTGGTTGGGCAGGAACATTGGAAAGAACTTGCCTTGGTATGGGCAGTACTTCCAATAATTAATACTTTCTTTTTTGCAAAGGTCCCTATATCCCAGCTGACAGAAGAGGGAGAAGCAATGTCTGTAAAAAAATTGTTTTCTGGCAGGATATTTTGGATATTTATGTTATTGATGGTTTGTGCCGGAGCAGCAGAGCAGGGTATGAGTCAGTGGGCTTCTGCATTCGCAGAGAGTGGACTGGGAGTATCAAAGACAGTAGGAGATTTAGCAGGTCCCTGCATGTTTTCCATTCTTATGGGATGTGCAAGAGCTTTTTATGCAAAAGCAGGAGAAAAGATTGATTTGCTTTCGTTTATTATCGGAAGTAGTGTTTTGTGTATTGTAGCATACTTTTTAGCATCATTTTCCCCGGTGCCTGCAATATCACTGGCAGGTTGCGGTCTTTGCGGCTTATCTGTGGGGATACTTTGGCCGGGAGTTTTCAGTATTGCATCTGAAAAGTATCCAAAAGGCGGAACGGTGATGTTTGCACTGCTTGCACTGGCAGGAGATTTAGGCTGCTCAGGAGGTCCTGCACTAGTTGGCATGGTTTCAGGAATTTTTGAAGACAATCTTAAGATGGGGCTGGTGATGGCAGAGATTTTTCCATTGACTCTGATAGTATGTGCTTTGCTTTACAGAAATATAGAAAAATGAATCGAGAGTTTCTAATGTGTTGCAGCACAAAGTTTATGGCACAGTATGCGATGTTTATTAAGTTCACCGGTATCTTGAATAAAAATATTGATAAAGTATACCAATCAAGTCCTTTTATTTTATCATAGATTTGTCATATAGGGTCACTCCTTCCGATAATGTCAAATCCTAAATTATTGATTTTTCAGGCTTTTTCTTTAAATATTTACCTCATAACAAGAACCAAAAGTGTAGAACAGTCATTGTATCAAGTACTGAATAGTTGAAAGCGAGTACACCAAATAAAGCATCCTTTGTTTCTGCTGTTGGTCCTGTTGGAATGCAGTGTATTTCACACTCCATCCGAGTTTATGGGTTTCCTATCCCAGAACCCTGCCCGATTTCAGAACTTTCTGGAACCCGGCAAGGCTCTGGAATTCTAAATTGGTCTATTTGTGCTTATGCTGCCTGCTGATTCGGTCTTACTATGTCACCTAACATCTTCTTCGGCTCGTATTTTGTCCCTTTTGTTAGTATTGTGTAAATCACTACAAATATTTTAGTGAGCAGATCCGCTAGATCAAATCCTCTCTTGGAAAGCAGAGTCCCGATGACCTGCGGACAAAAGAAACGATTGAAGCAGAGGAGAGGCTCAGAAGGTGGATAGAAAATACACCTTTGTATCTTCAATTGCAGTGGTTTGATGGCATAGAGGAGGTAAAAGTATCCTCTGAACTGCATTCGCATCTCTGCCGGGTCCTAACTTCCTTCGTCCCGCTTGTCCATAACCAGACGTTTCCCGTCACTCCCGCCATACGTTCCGGCTTCTGTCACAGCCGGTTCCAACACTTGATGCAGGGGCTGATGCCCAAATGCTCGAACCGAGCGTAACTGGTTGGTTGATGCTTCTTTAATGCTTTTTATTTATACTGCCTATATCTGCGGTCTCCTGATGTCTCCCAACAGCTTATTTCCATCATAGTCCACACCTTTTGTCAGGATTGTGTAGAATATCCTTAAAATCTTGCATGAGACTGCTATCACTGACTGCATCTTTTTTAACGGATTCTTCTCCCTGGTCCGGTAGTATTTGTGTATTTCCCTGAATTCCGCATTCTTCCCTATCACGGAAATCGCTGCTTCATACAGTACATACCTGAGCTGTTTCCGACCTCTGTAACTGCTCCGGTTCTCTCCGTTATACTTCCTAGAACTGTCTGCTACGCTCCATCAAACATATGTTGGATGGATTCCTGCTTGTGTATGACGATAAGACGATATTGGGTTTAGAAGATGTAAAAGGTACTTGACAAAATACTAAAAATATGGTTATATGAACATATGAAAGGTTATTCATATAATAAGATAAATGATAGGAATTAGAGATTACATATTTTGGTAAAAAGGAATTAAAACAATAGTTACAGTTTACACCATAGGTGTGAACTGTAACTGAAAATTGGATGGCAGCAAAAAAGGAGGGAAATCTTATGAGTGAATTAGAAAAGAAGGAACGAGAGGAAGAAAAGTGCGGATGTGGAGAACACCATCATAATCATGAAGAGGAATGTGGATGTGGAGAACATCACCATAATCATGAACACCATCATGCTCATGAAGAGGAATGTGGATGTGGAGAACATCATCATAGTCATGAACACCACCATAATCATGAAGAGGAATGTGGATGTGGAGAACACCACCATGATCATGAAGAGGAA
>CAMWHJ010000067.1 GCA_947174015.1 uncultured Lachnospiraceae bacterium
ATAAAGTGCATAAGTTTAGTTACCAGTAACTTACACACTTTATATTACACTCTCATTGAAAGCTGTTTTGATTTACATATTAAAACAGCTTTCATGTTTATATTGCCCCAAAGTTTGGCAGTAAATTTCAAAACCGGAAAGTCCGCTGTTTATGCGGCTTTCCGGCTCTCTGTTTACTATTCGAACTCGGTGTGTTCTTTGTTAATATTAACTATATTTGTTTAATTTCAATACAAATATACGCCTGTTTTTACTCTAATTACATCATTTATTTTGGCTTGCTGATTTTCTGTTGCCAAAATGTTGCCACGCATTTATTATAGCAAATTCCATAAAATTAACAACATATTTTCCAATATATTTACCTTTCTCCTTAACCACTTTTATTACATGATGCTAACACCATGTCTTTCATATATCACTAAAGGAAGATCTAACGAATACATTATGAACAAACAAATATTATAGATATGACTTTATTATTTCGAAATTGTCCTTCACGTCTATGCTGCCATCTAATGTAATCTGTTTGCATTGTAATAATTTTTGCCATTTGTCATGTTTTGCTTTACTACGCATATTAATATCTTCATGAGCATAAGCGGCTGCCCATGCAAGAAATTTTTGATGTTCTTCAAACATATCTCCACCAATTTCTATGCGAGAGCCAAAATGTTCGTATTCTCTTCTTTTTAGACGTTGTACCCGTATATCAGTAGCTGTATTAAGTCGAATTACAAATGTAAACAAAGGAATCAACTCATCTCCCCAATCAACAAGAGATCCAGAAATTATCACTTTATCAGACTTTTCAATGTCTTTTTTCATTAATTCCAGCCGCTCAGAAATATTTCTTTTCTCTTTATAGGGCGGATTGATTGGTTTCCAAAAATAATCATCTGTATCCATAAAAGTATAATTAAGTTTTTCACTAATGTACTTTCTCAATGTAGTAGTGCCAGAACCAGAAGCACCATAAATATATATGATTTTATTTGTCATAAACTATCCCTCCAATAATTTTAACAATCTATAAATATAACTCATATTGATACTCTAAACTATCTTCTGATGCAGATTTATTTCTTCGTCCACCCCACTCACCAGTCCTGCTCATGCCAAGCTTTTCCATAACTTTATAGGAAGCCACATTCTCAGTATCACAATGTGCCAGAAAACGACTTACTTTTATTTCTGTTTTTACATAATAAATAAGTGCCTTTGCCGCTTCACACGCAAATCCATTACCCCAATAATTCTTATTAATAATCCAACCAAGTTCTCCTATATCATTTTCAAAATACACACTAACAGCACCAATATGTACGTCATTATATATAATTGCAAATTCTAAAAAAGTCGGTTTTTTCCTTTTCCATTCATTCTCAACATTTGTTAAAAATTCTTCTGCCTCCTCAACTGTTTCATCCGGCAAATGGCACATATATTTTGTATTTTCGTAATCCATCGCATATTGAATGGTCGACTTTAGATATTTCTTTCCTAATGGTTTCAACACTAAATGTTCTGTATTGATTTCAAAATAGTCCATAATTATAATCCGCCTTTCTGCGAAAGGCACCAATGCGTCATGAAACAAGTTGGCTGCCCTTCACTTTTAATTTTATCTTCCTTCTGATATAGTTTCCTTATAAGACTGACACACTACAGAACACGTGGAGGTGAGTGGCGGGGCTGTATAGCGGCGACCTCGCATAATTATTTGTTGTCGGTCATCCGTTAAGGCATCAATGAATGGCGCATAACGTAGCCCGTAAACTTATCTCTTCCAAAGTCGACTCGATTTTGCCGGATGACCAGTCACTGTCAGTTTTATAACTATAAATCATCAGGAGGTTATTTTATTGTCTTTTAAAATTCTCAGAAACAACTGTTGCGGACTTGATGTCCACAAAACCTGGATCTATGCCTGCATTGGTATTACTGATTCCCACAGTCGTACAGAATACAAGCAAGCTCGCTTTTCTTCCTTTACCAAAGGATTGCAAGAGTTGTGTAACTGGCTTGCAAAATATAACTGTAACGATGTCTGTATGGAATCTACCGGCAAGTATTGGATCCCTGTTTTTAATATCCTGGAGAAGAATAACTTTTGGGTTACTCTTTCTCACCCCAAATATACCAAACCTCAAAAGGGAAATAAGACTGACCGTAAGGATGCCAAATGGATCTGCGATCTGTATATGTGTGGCATGGTAAAGCCTTCCTTTATTCCTCCGGCTGATATTCGGCAGTTAAGAGATCTGGTAAGATAACGTTTCAAACTCACCTCTATGATTACCGGTGAAAAGAATCGTGCTCATAACTGTCTTACTGTCTCCAACTTTAAGCTGGATGAGGTTTTTTCTGATATATTTGGTAAATCATCCCGTTCCATTACGGAACAGATTTTACAACACCCCGGGGAAACTTTTGATGTAGCACCTTTTGTTGATAGCAGATGTAAAACTCCTATTGAAGAAATACAGGCTGCTGTTGATGGTGCCATCTCTACGGAACAAGCTGTGAAACTCAGACAATGCCTTAATCACATCGATGAATTAGAAATGCACAAAGCAGAAATAGAACGGGAAATCTTTCGTCTCAGTGATAAATACGAAGAAGTCCTTAATCTTATTCGAACCGTACCAGGATTCGATAAGAACCCAATGACTGCGATTCAGGTGCTCTCTGAAATCGGAGGTGACATGTCTGTTTTCCCCACAGCTAAAAACCTCGTTTCATGGGCAGGATGCTGTCCTCGCAATGATCAAAGCAATCAAAAAATCAAATCCACTAGGATTTCCCGTGCTGGTTCCTATTTTAAACCGGTTTTGGTACAAATTGCAAATGCTTTAATCAAATCGAAAAAACATCCTGAATTTACTACCCGTTATCGACGCATAAAAGCACGTCGTGGACACAAGAAAGCTATCATTGCCGTCTGTCGTATGATCCTGACCGCTATCTGGCACATACTCACAGATTTGAAACCATATACACCGGAAGGCTTTCTTGAGTCACGACCTGTGAACAAATCAAAAGTATTGACTACTTCACAGGCACTTAATCTACTTAAACAACGAGGATATATCATCAAAGATGATGTTGTTCCTTTACCTGATTAGGTGTTGTGTCAATATTTAATTTTTTAGCCACCGCAAGATGGCTTGTTTGCTATGCCCTATAATTTTCCTCTATCCACTACTTGTTTGTTTCAAACTTCAAACTCCAATGCTTTCTGTTCTCTGGCGGTTAACCCTGAAAAACTATCTGTAAATGATATTTGCTGGTAAGAGTTTTCTTTGAATGACATAGAGACTACCTTCTTTCCCAAATCACACTGTGACTTTGATACCTCTATTATACAGCAAGTAAGGTATTTATGCTTGTATTTACTACAAAATATATGAACTTTTCAAGGTACTATATCGGGGCTTTTGACTCCAACATCATATAATTTGAAAATTCTTGTTCGAACATGGTTTTTCTTCGGACAGCAACCTTTAATTCCTTATCACATATAGTTACCATTCCATTTTGATACTTTGCTATCTTTTTCATATTTATAATATTTCCTTTGCTAATACGGTAAAATGTGCTGCTTAACAATGCTTCCATTTCATTTAGTGTACCTTTCTTTCGATACACCCCTGTCTCACATACAAGTTCCACTGCATCATTCATAGACCGGACATAATAGATTTCATTTATAGATATACAATGCCTTACTCTTTTTTGATACACTGTAAGATTTCTGGCTATAAATCCATCCTGCATCAAACTTTCTATCACTTCCCACAGTTCTTCTTTCTGAAATGGCTTTGTCATAAAACGGTAAGCTCCTATTTTAAATCCTTCTTTATATAATTCCTCTGCTTCTGTTGCTATAATAACCTGACAACCTGAATTTATCCTTTTCAGCCGATATCCCGTCTCAATTCCGTCCATTTCAGTCATATATATATCTAAAAATACCACTGACAGTTTATCTGCCTGCTCTAAGAGTTCCTTTCCCGAAGAAAAATATATAATCTCGACATCTGCCTCTAACTCTCTTAGAACTTCTTGCATCAGTCCTTTTAAAAATGCAAAAGATGTTTCTTCATCATCACAAATTCCTATTCTCATACAAAACCTTCCTTCTTCTCGTATCTAACTTTTACAACAACTCACTATATTTCCTCTTGCAGAAAAAACATACCAAATTACCTATGATGCTGCTTTCGTTTTCTTTGTTTCCATTCACACTTTGCAATTAGCCTACTGTTCTTTACTGAATCATTATGGAGTTTACAATATAAGTCCTTGATATTATATACTAATTTTTATCAAACAAGAGATTTCCGAACCAAACCACATGAAAATTGCAACGAACTGCAAAAAATAGGTATATTTTATCCTTTTTTTGTAGTTCGTTGCGATTTTCAGACATTTTGATTTTCATATGAGTTTGTTTATCAGTATTCTTATAAGTGTTTTCTATGATGCTAACTATAAGGATGAGGTTTTCTCGTCATTACCACTTAAATTATGCCTTACATGTTTTTATGAACTTTGTCAATTTTTTTGAAATATGTCACAACTTCTCAACATGCATCTATGATAGTTTTTATGTCCTGTTAATCTATTATATTAATTTTTTCCAACAAGAAATTCAATACACTTTTCTGTTCCACAATGATCTTTGCTTGACATGCCATTCCATTTTTCAGACTAGCTTCCTCGTTATTTTTACCTTTTAAGGTCAATTCATCACATGCTACCTTTACAATATAGTAAGCTTGTCCTGTACTTTGATCTATAGTAATATCCTTTGGAATGCTCTCTACCACCCCAATAAAATATCCATACTCATTGGATGGATATGCAGCAATTTCAAATTTCACTTCCTGATTTTCTTTTATCTTTGCAATATCTGAATTCTCCACATACACTGATGCATAATACTTGGCATTCCGGTCAGGATAAATCTTTCCCAGAGCAGTCCCCTCCTGTACATAGCTTCCCACTTTCAGGAGTTCACTTTCATAGAAATACCCAGAAGTACTAGCCTTAATACTACAATTATTATTCTGTATGTCATAGCTTTTTAAGTAATTTTCATCTTCCTGTTTTTTCTCCTGATAGTTAAGCAGTTCTGTAGCAATATTTCCTTTTTCCGTCAATATAGAAATTTCCTTAGTGTTACTATTTCCTGATGCCTTGGCGGATTCTAATTGCAGTTGCTCTGATGTAAGATTACTTTCCAAAGATAATACTGTGTTATTTAGACTTTCTATCTGCTGCTCTATGGTAGCAATTTCCTGAAGTTCTAATTCATTTAATGCCTGGGTTTTCTCATTTTTTGCAGCCTCTATGCTTTGATTTAAAGTATCTCTTTGCTTTTTTAATGTATCCACATCTATCGTAGCTGCACTGGTCAATGTGTTCGCTGCTTCTTCGATAAGTGGTTCTTTTGTATCGACATTCTGTCTTTCTGCCATTGTGATCTGCTCATTATAACTGTCTACCTGAGCCTGATACTCTGCAATTTTATTGTCATATCCAAGAGCTGTATAATTATAGTTAGATATATAACTGTTTACCATACTGTAGTAATAGCTTTCTTCAGAGCCAAATGTATTACTTCTGGAAGTAATACATTGCTTCACAGCGGCAAGCTTTGTAATTTTTGCCTTATACTTTTCTATGGTGGCTGAGGTATTATCTACATTTCCTTGATATAGCTTTGTCTGGCTCTCTGTGTTATCTGCATTAGCTTCTATATTAGCATACAATAGCTCTCTTCTGTTTACAAATTCTTTGTAGTATGGATTATCCGCATACTTATCTAATACCTTTGTTCTTTCACTAAGACTTTCCTCATATGCCTTGAGAATTTCAATTCTGCTCTCCACATCCTTTAAATCTTTCACATAATTAGATATGCTCTCTGACAAGGAATCAATATCTAACTCATATAAAACTTCCCCTTCTGTCACAAAGGTTCCATTTTCTGCCTGACATTTGATTACCTTGCCGGTAACACCACTACTAATTTCATAAATAGATTCATTGTTCTGAAATAACCCATCACTTTTTATAACAATATCAAGCTTGAACAGACAAGCCCAGATAAGTGCCATGATAAACAGTAAGGCAATACAGTATATGGTGTACACTAACACCGGCATAGGCTTAGAATCATACACCTCTCTGCTGTCGCTCATGTCCTTCATATCTACTATGATTGGCTTCATGATTCTTCACCTGCCTTTTTTGTATCATTCTTTATGTTCTTCTTAGTTTCTATGTTTTCACTATCCATAAAAGATTCCTTTTTTGTATCTATATTTATACCGACCGGTATATACGTTTCCAAAATTGTTCCTGAATTTCCCTGACTCGTCTTGTCTTTTTCACTTACATCAGAAGAATCTGCACCCATACTATCTGCTGCCTTTGCTTCTCTCTCAAAAGATTTTTTCACTAAGTCATCTGACCATAATCCTGCATTGCCGAGGGATTGCTGCTTTACAAGCTCCGCATATTTTCCACTAAGTTGTATCAATTCCTTATGATTTCCACTTTCGATAATCTTACCCTTCTCCAACACATATATCTTATCACAGTTTTTTATGGTGCTGAGTCGATGGGCAATAAAAATAGTAGTTACATCCTTCGAGAAACTTCTAATAGTTTCATCTAAAGCTCTCTCTGTAATAGCATCTAAGTTACTTGTTGCTTCATCCAATATCAATATATCTGGTTTCTTTAGCATGGCTCTGGCAATGGCAAGACGTTGTCTCTGTCCTCCTGATAGATCAGCTCCGTTTTCCTCTAATCGTGTCTCATATCGTAAAGGTAACTCATTGATAAAATTATGTGCCTGGGCAAGCTTGCTGGCTTCGATAATATCATCCATAGTAGCATCATCTAATCCTAAGGTCAGATTTTCAAAAATAGTTCCACTAAATAGAAATGTCTCCTGAGGAATATAGGCAATCTTTTCTCGCAGCACCTCTAACTTAATATCCTCTACATTGTTTCCATTAATTAAGACATCCCCTGATTCCACACTATACAGATGGAGCAGAAGCTTTGATAAGGTGGTCTTTCCAGAACCACTTTCTCCTACAAATGCAATCTTTTCCCCCTTATGTATGGTCAGATTAATATCCTCTAATACCAGTTTTCTGGTTCCATAGCGGAAGTTTACTTTCCTAAACTCCACATCCCCTGCTAGGGAGACGGGTGTCATCTTCTTATATTCATTTTCCTTTTTCTCCGCCTCTAGGTCTAAAATTTCACCCAATCTGTCTGCTGCTACGAAAGCAGTCTGCATCTGTGGCTGTAGGTTAATTAGATTCTTTACCGGCTCTAAAAAGTAAGCCAATAAAGAATTGAAGGTAATTAATGCACCTATGGTCATATCACCTTTCATAACACTGACTCCACCTATCCACAGGATAATGATACCTCCCACCAGTTCAATACATACTTTGAAAGAATACTGTAAATTTTCTGCCAAGCTTAAGTCGAATACACTGCGAAGAAGTCTGATAAATCTCGTCTCTGTTTCTAAGTTTATCTTGCACTCTGCATTATATGCCTTTACTGTCTGAATACCATTTAAAGATTCTACCATATAAGATGTAAGCTCTGAATTTCTCTCCATCTGAGCACGATTGAGCTTTTCGTAACACTTATTAAAACTGAGAACAATGATAAAGTAAAGTACCACAATGATTACTGTTATCCCAAACATTCTGGCATTCTGCATATATAGAATTACAGCTCCGGCAATAGCCATCAATGTATCAATCATAATGGTAAGAGTAGCTCCGGAAATAGCATCCCGTACTTTTCCTGCATCATTAAATCTGGAAATAATCTCTCCCACTTTTCGTGTACCAAAAAAATTCATTGAAAGCTCCAACACATGCTTATAATATCCCAGCAATAATGCAATGTCTAACTTTTGGCTAAGATATAACAGCAGATGAGAGCGAAATGCATTTAAAATTACCCGAAATAAATTTAATATAATGACACCTATGGATAATGTCACTAAGGTTCTCTCTAAACCATCTGGCAATATGGAATCTATCAGTTCCTGATAGTAAAAGGCTCCTAAGATTCCCAATACTGTATACAGCAAAGAGGCAATAAAGATATGAGCTAACAGCTTCCACTGGGGTTTTAGCAAATAAAAAAAGCGAGTAAACAGTCCTTTCGTTTCATCGCCCCGCTTGAATGTTTCATTTTTTGCTAATAAAATCAAAATGCCACTCCACCGATACTTTGGTGGCTTGCCTTCTTCATGCACTTCTCCAAAAAATTCCTCTGGAGTCAGCTTCACAATCCCCTTTGCTGGATCTGCGATAATTACCTGTTTCTTTGTTATTTTATGTATGACCACATAGTGCAAAAGTCCACCATCCACAATAATATGGGCTATGGCAGGCAAGGGAAACTCTGAAAAGAAGGCATTTTTGTCTCCCTTTACCCCCTTTGCACTAAATCCTAACTGCTCTGCTGCTTTAATCATGCCAAAAACATTTGTTCCATGCTTATCTGTCCCAGCTATCTCTCGGATTCTTGTAATACCGATTTTATAGCCATTTTGCTTACATATAGTAGCAAGACAAGCTGCGCCACAATCAGTGATGTCGTATTGTTTTATGCAGTAGTATTTCATGTTCTATCCTTCCTATAATGTCAAGCCCTAAATTATTGATTTTTCAGGCTTTTTCTTTAAATATTTACCTCATAACAAGAACCAAAAGTGTAGAACAGTCATTGTATCAAGTACTGAATAGTTAAAGGCAAGTACACCAAATAAAGCATCCTTTGTTTCTGCTTTATAAAGGCTATAATTCCTCTGTTCAACTATAATGGTAAACCTTCCGTGTCTAATGGTATCGTGTACTAACTTCCTTTGTTCCACCTGTTCATACACTGAGTGCCTGCTAAGCTTTCTAACAGGGTCATTGCCCTACGGAGAGAAACACTGCAAGCTACAGCTCTTGTTTGTATTTGATTTTTTCTGGCCTTCTTCTTACTCCAAGAAAACTGATTTTCAGTGGATGCTCTCCCTTGTTTCAGCTGTTGGTGTTGTTGGGATGCAGTGTATTTCACACTCCATCCGGGTTTACGGGTTCCCTGTCCAGAACCCTGCCCGATTTCAGAACTCTCTGGAACCCGGCAAGGCTCTGGATTTCTAATTCGGTCTGTTTGTGCTTATGCTACCTGCTGATTCGGTCTTACTATGTCACCTAACATCTTTTTCGGATCGTATTTTGTCCCTTTGGTTAGTATTGTGTAAATCACCCTCAGTATTTTACAGTCTATCACAATTAGTGACTGCATCTTTTTTAGCGGATTATCCATTCTGGTCGTGTAGTACACATGAAGTTCCCTGAATTCCTCTGCATGTGCAACTGCTGATTTTGCTGCTTGGAACAACCAGTATCTGAGTCGTTTGCGTCCTCTGTGGCTGATTTTGGTCGCTCCCTTATGTTTGCCGGATCTGTATGCTACCAGCCTAATCCACTTAATTTCTGTATTTCCTTAACATCATCAAATCTCGATATGTGTCCCATCTCTGCAAGGATTCCGGAAAGTGTAGTATCTCCAATCCCGGATATGGCAAGTATGTTTTCTGTATATGGTATTTCCATGCATTTCTGATTCAATTGCTGTTCTATATCTGAAAGTTGGCCGTCCAATTCAAGAATCTTGTTTACGAACCACTTAACAGCCTGATTCAGCACCATCCCTGATCCCGACACTTTTTTCAGCGTTTTCAAAGATGGAGCTTGCATTCACATAACCGCATCCTCGCAGCTTTGCATCATGCCAAATTTGTTTAATTCCTTCCACACCCAGTTTTATTAAATCATCCGGGAAAGGAGCTGTCTTAAGCACTTCCAGACAAAATGCTCCATCTACTTTCCCAAATGCGTCCTTATACTCCGGAAAATAGATTTTCATTTCTCTGTGAAGTCTGTTAAGATTTCTTATTCTGTCCTCATTTAACTGTTCCCTGAACATTGATAACCTGCGAAGCTCCGCATAAATTTTTTCCGGAAGATATGGCATACCGAAGTTGCCATCCTTAACAAAATTTGCAATCAGTTTCGGATCCTTCGTGTCATCTTTGAGCTGGCTGTTATCTTCAACTTCTTTCGTCTGTTTCACAGCATAAGGATTTACCTGGACAACACTGATCCCGTTTGAGATCATCCATGTGGCAAGGCAGAACCAATAGTGTCCTGTTGGCTCCAGACCAAGAACTATCTGATTCTTATCATGCTCCGCAGCTATTTTTACTGCCCATTCCTTTGCACTTAGAAATCCTTCAGAATCATTACTAAACGAAAATGCGGACTTACTGAGTTCTCTTCCTCTGGTATCAATTGCTCTCAGATAATGTGTTTCACTGCCTACATCACATCCTAAAATAAGCATGTCATCACTAATAAATGAAAGCTTTGCATTCTTATTGAATTTACCGTTAGTTTCCAACTCATGCCAGGTTGAAGCTGTAAGATTTTCCCTAATCACCTCCGCTTTTTTCAAAAGTTCCTGCTGTTCAAAAATATTTGTTGTTACTACTTGATTTTTGTTCTTTCTGCCTTTAATATTCATTTTAGATACCTCTCGTATTCTTTAGATTTTTACCAACTGGCAGGTCAGTAATAATCTAAATTTACTTGAGGTATTTTTTCTGTGTCAATCGCTTGACCTATTTAAAGTATACAGGAAGCTTTCTTATTCATTTAGCATTTACATTGCTAAAATCCGTATATTCATCGAGCAATTAGTATTTACCTACACCTCCGTTGCTTTGCCAGTCAAACAACAAGTATTTCAATTTTTACCAGCCTATTACAATTTTTAGTGTCCATAACACCTTCAAAGCACTATTTTCCACTATAGTCCATATATCTTTACATTTCTTGCATATTATTTTCTAACTCTTTTGCCTGTGTACTATTTTGACCTAATGCTAACTGTTCTCTTTTACTTTTGCACAATACAATAATTGCAATGATAGTCATAATAATAATTATAGGTATCTGACGATAAATAAAATTATAACTTCCGCCAAATCTGTATTTTTCTCTAATCATTTCACTATTGCAAAAAGTAGTAAAATCCCACGCAAAATGTAATATCACTACAACAACTAAATTCTTTGTTTTCAAAAAAATAACCGCAAATACAAATCCAATACAACATGCCAAAATTATAGTCAATACTTTGTTTTCCAGTGTACTTTCTGTATCTGTAAAAATCCCCATTAAATGCATCATTCCAAACAAAACGCCAGAACAAATGCATGCTATTGCTATCTTTTTCTTACTCTGATTGGTTTTATACAACAGGCAATTCAGTATCCCACATCTAAATACCAATTCTTCAGCGATTCCTACTGTTATATAATAAAATAAAGATGTACAAAAAATATTTTTAATTCCGGTTGTATAAAGAGCTACATGCTCAAAAAAAATCCATCTTGTTGCCTCAAAACAATAATATAACATAAACAGCATCATAGGCAAAGCATATATACCCAGCCCACATACATAACTTTTTAGAGTAACTTTTCCAAAGTCCCTTTTTAGAAACAATAATATTGCAACCATTGTAACAGCTATAACTATATTAACAACAGACGCAACTAATTCATAATGATTTACCAACTCATGATTAAAATTTATTATAATTGACATAATCAATGTACCATATATACAATACATTAAAGTTAATATGATTGCAAAAAAATATCTCCCTTTTCCACTAAATATTCTCTCCTTTTTCATACAAACCCTTTCCTTTCTCTAATCCTATTCGTTTTTAATCTTTTCTTATAGCACCTTGATTTTTACTCTCTTATTTAAATCAATTGTGCCACAAAACATTATTCAAGCAATTTTTTTCTAAAATATTACTATATCTGAAATCTCATTTACAAACCATTTAATTGGAACTTTCACTATTTCTTCTCCGAATGTTTTTTTAAGCATTAAATTCTTCCCCTCTAATCCATAAATCAAAATATATTGATAATAGCTCGTTTTAGATTTATTTACATATGCAATTGCCGGAAAACTAATTTTTGTAACTTCATCAATATTACTTATTTTATAAGCATCAATTCCATCGCAAAATACTGATAACGCATTCATAATTGCTCTTGGTTCAGTTCCATAATCAGTACTCTCTATTTTACTTAATACCTCTGAGTATTTCACATTAATCTCCTTATACTTTATATATTCTTGTACTGCCCATATTCCGCTATCTATTACTTGCTCAAAAAAAGTTCTATTTTTTACTATTCCCAACACATGGTTATATCCAATTGGATTATTTAACTGTAGTTTACATGCAAATTGAATTATCAGTGAAATTAATCCTTTCCTAAATTTACACATATCTTTATTTACTTCTTCTAGATTTCCATGCGTTAAGTACGATGTCATTAAACATTCTCCTGAACATATATTTGCAGCCCAACATTCCTTACAATAATTGTTGTTTTCAACATTAATATTTTTAAAAAATTCTTGCCGCTCCTTATTAATTCCTTCATAAATATCTCCAACCTTAAAATATCTATTTCCATTAGAAACACTACATGTATATAAAACACCATTTTCATCGACTGACAGCAAACACTTAACTATCCCACATCTTTTTTTATGTAACACGCCTTTAGAAAACACTCTGTTTAAATAAATCCCCAAAGTATCTGTTCCTATCATTAATTTCCTAATATAATTATAATTTTCGTTTAATACATTATCATATACTTTTTCTAATAACATTTCATAATGTTTCAATAAGTTATCAATATCTATATCATAAAATGAAGTTTTGCTTTTCCTATCAAAATCCCTAACAACATTAAGCGATATCGCATCTGCATTATTAAATCTTTTATATAGGAAATCATAAACTTCATTCACATTCTCATTTACATGGGTTATTGTTGCAGCCAATCCGACCCCTCGATTTTTTAATAAATCTATTCCCTTTGCCGTCTTATCAAAAGCACTTCCTATACTTTTACACTTTCGATTTGAATTCTGTTCCTCGTTTCCATCAATACTAACACCAACCAATATATTATGATTATTTTCAAAGTATTCAATATTTTCTTCTGATATTAAAGAACCATTTGATGGAAACATTATCTTTATATCCTTACTTTTTTCTTTTCGCTTTAATTCACAATACTCTTCAAGCTCCCTTATAAAATCAAAACGAAGTAATGGCTCACCAGAACCTGCTATATCAACAACATATCTTTTAGCTTCCTTTCCCCAATCATTTATCATAAAATCAATAGCTTTTTTGGCTGTTTCAATTGTTATTTCATTAGAAGGTAAATATTCACTTCTTTCTGCAAAACAGTATTCACATTCATAATTACATTTCCTTACTGGATGTAAACAAAGCGTATATAAACTCGGTTGACTATCTTTATTCTCATTTATTTTTTCCCAACTTGCAATTATTTTTTTTAAACGCTCATATTCTTTTTCCGATTGCCTTAATGCAATATCAAGCAATTCATCCCCTGTTCTTTTCTGAGTACTACTTTTATCATCATACATCATATCTACTAGTAAATAATTATTTACTTCTTTTACATATAAAATATTGAACTCTTTATTCTTTATTAATTCTGTTGTAAACACGTTATTACTCCTTTTAAATCCATTATAAGATTACTAGAGCGTGTTTGAAAATTCATTGGTGCAATCTACATGCCTTATTTTGCGTGTTATTTGCCCCAAAATTGTGACACACATCTTGCAACAAACAATTTTCAAAACACTCTAGTGTACTGACACATTGATAATCCAACTAAATTACTTGCCTATTTTCCTGATTACAAATAATAAAAGCCTCAGCGTAGCTCGCTATGTTACGTTTTTACTATGTGCACCCAGAAAAATATTCTACGCAATTAGCTCAGTTATCAACATGCCAGTACACTAGAGCGTGTCTAAAAATTGCTTGTTGCAAGATGCGGGTCACAATTTGTCCCAAATTTATGAACTGTAGCGGGCTACACCGATTAAATTTGGGGCAAATAACCCGCAAAGTGGGGCGTGCAGATTGTGGCAATGAATTTTCAGACACGCTCTAGTAATAAGACATTGGAAATAGGATAATATACTTAGTATAAAACAGCATCCTATCACCAATGTCCTACTAGTTTTTTACGACATATAGCATACAAAAAGGTTGCCAACTAGTGCTTTTTCATCAAACAAACATGGATGGCATATATACAAATGCCACCAAAATAACCTCCTACTGTAGCACTATGACATTCTTTTCTTACTTTTACAAAATATAAATCGCCTTATTCTAGCAATTATTATTCCTTTAATATTACAATTGCAGTAAAAATTAACAAAACTCCGGCACCAATAAGAAATATGAAACATCTTTTAGGTGAAAGAAGTCTGAGTCAACGATACGCATTACATATGAGTTCTACCAGTAAACCCATCCCCATTTAGTTTTAAACCTAATGCCTTCAGTAATGCTTCCGCCGCCACCGCAGCCTCCTTCTGTGGCTATTTGACATTCTTCACTCATTTCCACAAATGTGTTCTCCAATTTGATTTCTTCTAAATTGACTTTAGACATAATCAATTCTCCTTTCTACTCTTTAATAATAGTGACTATATATTATAAGTGTTTGCAAACTCTTAAATACTTTTCCACCTTAACAGATTTTCCTACCCATTTCAACAATAACATAATGAACGTCGCCATAACATAATAAACGTCATTACTTTTCACACATATAATTTGAAAACTCTTGTTCGAACTTGGTTTTTCTCCGAACGGCAACCTTTAATTCCATATCACATAGTTACTATTCCATTTTATTTATTGTACCTTTTTTTCGATACACTCCCTTCTCACATACAAATTTCACTGCATCATTCATAGAACAAACATAACATATTTCATTTGAAGATATACGATGCCTTACTCTTTTATAATACACTGTAGGATTTCTTGCTATAAATTCATCTAACATCAAACTTTCTCACTTCTCATAATTCTTCTTTCTGAAATGGCTTTGTCATAAAACGGTATGTTCCAATTTTAAATCCTTCTTTATATAATTCCTCTGCTCCCGTTGCCATAATAATCTGACAACCTGATTTTATCCTTTTTGCAGTTCATTGCGATTTTCAGATATTTTTATTCATATATGAACTTGTTTATACATGTTCTAATAAGTATTTTCCATGATAATAACTATAAGGATGGGGTTTTCGTCATTACCGTTCAAATTTTGTCTTAAACACTTTTATGTACTTTGTCAATGTTCTTGAAATGTATCACAACTTCTCAACATGCATAAAAAGCATCAGACTCCATAGCGTCTGATGCCTTTCGTAAGATACAATTACCTATACTTTTCTTTACAAATACTTCCTCAAATCCTCCACCTTGTCCAACTTTTCCCAAGGTAAATCCAAGTCATTCCGTCCAAAATGTCCGTAAGCTGCTGTCTGCTTATAGATAGGGCGACGCAGATCCAGCATTTTTATAATACCCGAAGGACGCAAATCAAAATTTTCCCGAATAATCTCCACAATTTTATCGTCAGGCAGCTTTCCGGTTCCCTGAGTGTCCACCATGATAGACATTGGCTGTGCTACACCAATAGCATAAGACAACTGAATCTCACAGCGGTCTGCCAATCCTGCTGCCACAATATTTTTTGCCACATAACGGGCTGCATAGGCTGCGGAGCGATCCACTTTGGTGCAGTCCTTACCGGAGAAAGCACCACCACCATGACGTGCAAAGCCGCCATAGGTATCCACAATAATTTTACGTCCTGTCAAACCACTGTCACCGTTTGGTCCGCCGATAACAAAACGACCGGTGGGGTTAATAAAGAATTTTGTATTTTCGTTCACCAGTTCTGCAGGCAGTATCGGATCAAAAACATACTTTTTGATATCTTCATGAATCTGCTCCTGCGTTACGGTTTCATCATGCTGTGTGGACAAAACCACTGCATCTAAATGAATCGGTTTTCCGTTTTCATCATACTCCACTGTAACCTGGGTCTTTCCATCCGGTCTTAAATAGGAAAGTGTACCGTCTTTACGAACCTGTGTCAATCTCTTTGAAAGTTTATGTGCCAATGCAATGGGATATGGCATATATTCTTCCGTTTCATTGGTGGCATAACCGAACATCATTCCCTGATCTCCGGCACCGGTATCTAAATCATCCTTTAGTTCTCCCTCTCTTGCCTCTAAGGCCTTGTCCACACCCATGGCAATATCCGGAGACTGCTTATCTAAAGCCACCATTACCGCACAAGTACTTCCATCAAATCCCATTTTAGAATCATTATAGCCAATTTCGCAGACCGTATCTCTTACTATCTGAGTAATATCCACATTTGCTTTCGTTGTAATCTCACCCATAATCATGATAAAACCTGTGTTGGTTAAAGTCTCACAAGCCACACGGCTCATTGGGTCCTGTGCCAGCATGGCATCTAAAATGGCATCGGATATCTGATCGCAAATTTTATCTGGATGTCCTTCTGTTACAGACTCAGATGTAAATAATTGTTTTTCCATATTTTCCTCCTAAATCCTCTTCCTAAATTACAATATGTTCTGACAGTTTTCTAACATTTTCAATGAAAAGTGAAAAACCGAATCCTCAAAAATGTGAGGATTCGGTTTCTATTCATCAAATCCTCTTATTGTTCGATTACTCGCTCCGGCTGGCACCTTCCAGTAAAGGGGTTGCCGTGGTTTCATAGATCCTTGGTATCTCCGCCACTCTGAATAAGAGAAAATTGTCATATTCTATTTGCACAATATATGCTACTACTTTTTTACAGCAGCGTCAAGAGCTTTTGTTATAAAAATTACTACCTCAGTAACAGTTCAACCCATAGCAACGCTTATGCACTCATTCATGCAAGCATGATTCGTGCACCAAGCGAGCTACGGCTAAATTGTTATGAACAAACTTATTGCATTTCGTAACTATTCAGTACCTTCATAGTTACAAGCAAAGAACCATACAAAATTGCCTATGGCAATGGTTCTTTGCCTGTTATATCCACTTTTTCTTACGGTCTGTGCAGTAAA